>NZ_CAXTBY010000099.1:0-14921 GCF_964242245.1 uncultured Methylobacterium sp.
AGGGCCGGCCCTTGCTGCGCGCCTACTCGGTGGTGTCGGCCAACTACGAGGAGGAACTGGAGTTCTTCTCGATCAAGGTCGAGAGCGGCCCGCTCACCTCGAAGTTGCAGCACCTCAAGGTCGGCGACCCGATCATCGTCGGCAAGAAGCCCACCGGCACCCTGGTGCTCGACAACCTGCTGCCGGGCAGGACCCTGTACCTGCTCGGCACCGGCACGGGGCTGGCCCCGTTCCTGTCGATCATCAAGGACCCGGAGACCTATGAGCGCTTCGAGACGGTGGTGCTGGTCCACGGCTGCCGGCAGGTGCAGGAGCTGGCCTACGGCGAGACGATCACCGAGAGCTTGCCCCGCCACGAGTTCCTGGGCGCGATGATCGCGGCGCAGTTGATCTACTATCCGACGGTGACGCGCGAGCCGTTCCGCAACCGCGGGCGGATCACCGACCTGATGGTGTCGGGCAAGCTGTTTGCCGATGTCGGCCTGCCGGAGATGTCGGTGGAGACCGACCGGTTCATGCTGTGCGGCAGCCCGGACATGATCCGCGACACCCGCGCGCTCCTGGCCGGCCGCGGCTACAGCGAGGGCAACCACGGCGAGGCCGGGCACTACGTCATCGAGAAAGCCTTCGTCGAAAAGTAAGCCGCCGGCAGGACGAGGCTCGACCGGCCTCCGCCGTGCGCAAGAGGCGCGGCGTGAGGCGTCAGTTTACGGAGCGGGCGAGCCCGTCGCCCTCTGCCGAACCGGAGTGGGCACCCGCGCCGGGCCCCGGCATCCCCACCAGTCCGCGCACCTCCCGCGCCAGATCCGCCAAGCTCAGCGAGCCCTTGCTGATCACCCGGTCGGCCCGACCGGCCAGCCGGCGGCGGTCCTCCGCAGTGATGTCCTTGGCGGTGAGCACCACCACGGGGATGTCGCGCCACTCGGAGCGGGTGCGCAGGGCGCGCAGGAAGCCGAAGCCGTCCATCTCCGGCATCATCAGGTCGAGGAGCACGAGCGCGGGTTTTTCCCGCGCGACCGCCTCCAGCGCCGAGCGCCCGTGCTCGGCCGAGCGCACGGGGAAGCCGTCGCGCTCCAGGAAGAGGGTCAGGCGCTCGCGGGCGTCGGCGTCGTCCTCGACCACGAGGATCGGCCCGTCGGCCGTGCTGGGCCGGAACCGGTCGGTCACGGCCTTGAGGTGACCCCACTCGATCGGCTTGTGCAGGTAGTCGGTGGCGCCGAGCGAGAAGGCGAGATGCTGCTCGTCGAGGACGGTGACCATCACGATCGGCGTCGCGCCGAGATCCGGATCGGCCCTGAGCGCGCGCAGCACCGACCACCCGTCCATCCGCGGCATCGTCACGTCGAGGAGGATCGCGCGCGGTCGCAGCATGCGCGCGCGCTCCAGCCCCTGGCGTCCGTCCTCGGCGGTGGACACCTCGAACCCGTCCTTCTCCAGGAAGCGGGCGAGGAGGTCCCGGGTCGCGGCATCGTCGTCGATGACGAGGATGCGCCTGCCGTGGCCGGTCGCCGGATCGGCCGGAGGCTCGGGGGCCGTCTCCGCCTCGGAGAAATTGGCCGGCAGCGTCAGGGTGAAGGTGCTGCCCTCGCCCGCGCGGCTCGTCACCGCGACGGAGCCGCCGAGCAGCTCGGCGAACGCGCGGGTGATCGACAGCCCGAGGCCGGTGCCGCCGAAGCGGCGCGTCGTCGAGGCGTCGGCCTGGCTGAAGCGCTCGAACAGCCGCCCGACCTGCTCCGGCGTCATGCCGATGCCGGTGTCTGTGACGGTGAAGCAGAGCCCGTCGCCCGCCGCGCGCGTCACACTGAGCCCGATCCGCCCGTCCTGCGTGAACTTGGCGGCGTTGCTCAGGAGGTTGATCAGGCACTGGCGCAGCTTGGTCACGTCGGTGCGCGCCGTGCCGACATCGGCGGCGATGGCGAGGTCGAAGGCGTTGCCCTTCTTGGCGATCAGCCCTTCGACCGTAGCGGCGACCTCGTTCACCACCTCGGCGACGGAGAAATCCTCGGCGTAGATCTCGACGCGCTCGGCCTCGATCTTCGACAGGTCGAGAACGTCGTTGATCAGGCCGAGCAGGTGGCGGGCATTCGCCTCGATCTTGCCCATGTCGGCGATCAGCGAGGGCTCGCCGAGATCTTCCAGCTCCTCCTGCAGCATCTCCGCGTAGCCGATCACCGCCGAGAGCGGGGTGCGCAGCTCGTGGCTCATGTTGGCGAGGAACTGGCTCTTGGCGCGGTTGGCGTCCTCGGCCGCCTGCCGCGCCGCCTCGACCGCGGCCTCCGCATCCTTGCGCTCGGTGATGTCGGTGTGTGTGCCGACCCATTCCCGCAATGTGCCCTCTTCCAGGATCGGCACGGCGCGGACCGCCATGTGGCGGTAGGTCCCGTCCCTGTGCAGGAGCCGGTGCTCGGTGTCGTAGGGCGTCAACGTCTCCACGGCGCGCTGCCAGTCCGCTCGGTTCTGCATCCGGTCCTCCGGATGGACCACGTCGAGGAAGCCGAGCCCGCCATAGGCGGCCTCGTTCTGCCCGGTGAAGCGGGTCCAGCCGGTCTGGCGCGGATGCAATTCCCCTGCGGGGCTCGCGGTCCAGATGATCGCGGCGCTGGCCTCGATCAGCGAGCGGAAGCGCTCTTCGCTGCGGCGCATGCGCTGCTCGGCCATCTGCCGGATGGTCTCGTCGAGGACGACGATACCGACGCCCTCAATCTCGGGTTCGTCCTCCGCCCCGGTGCCGCGCAAGGGATAGAAGCTCATGGAGAAGTGGCGCACGCCGCCGGGCGCGGATGGGGTCGGCACGGCGACCGGCACGTCGGGGGTGACGAGGCCGTCGTCGAGGGCCGCCGTCAGCTTCGGTTCGAGGGTGTCGCGCAGGGTCGGCAAGATCGCCCAGATCGGCGCGCCGAGATCGGCCCCGAAGCCGCGCTCGCTCATCACGGCGAGAGCCCGGTTCATGTGCCGGATCGCGAGATTGCGGTCGAGGAAGCCGAGGCCGACCGGAGCGTTGGCGAGCACGCCGTCGAGGAGGCCCGACATCCGCAGGGATTCCTGGCGCCGAACCAGTGCGAGACGGGCGAGCAGCACGATCGCCACGACGGCACAGAGGCCGGCGAGCATCGACAGCAGCAGCGAGCGGGCACCGTCGCGGGCGTGGTCCGCCTCCATGCGCGCCGACGTCTCGCCCTGGAGCCCTGCCGTCTCGGCACGGATCTCGTCCATGAGCCGCTTGCCCTCGCCGGTGCGAACGATGTCCGTCGCCGCCTCGAAGCCGAGGTCGCGCCGGGCGGAGACCACGCGGGCGGCAAACGCCCGCTTCTCGGCGATGAGGCCGGCGAGCGAGGGCCCGCCCGAACGCAGGGGCACCTGCGCGGTGGCCCTGAGGGCGGAGAGCCCGGCGTTGATCTCGCCCAGCGCCCTCTGGTAGGGCGCAAGGTAGTCGGCGGCGCCGACCAGGACGTAGCCGCGCTCGCCCGTCTCCAGGTCCTTGACGGCGGAGAGCAGGCGCTCCAGCCCGGCGTTGGCCGCATTTCCGCGCGCGACCTGCGCCCGGCTCGCCTCGCCGGAGACGTAGTTCCAGCCGCCCGCGGCGAGCGCCAGGGCCAGGAGCCCGAAGGCGACCGGCGAACCGAGCAGCGCGGCGAACGGCCGGGCGCGGCGCCAGTTGGCGCGGCGCATCCGGAACATCGACTTGGCTTTGGTCACGAAGCTCCTGTTCTCCTCCGGCCAGCCCGTGGACCGTGGGGGCTCGTGGCGCGCGTCCCGAAAGCCTCGCGTCGGTCACGCAGTCCGCGCGGCGGTGACCACGGGTAGACGGAACGACCCCGAAGCAAAACCGCCGGGCGATCACAAGCACCGGATTGCCGGCGGCGTGACGATGCCGGCAACGGCATGCCCCGCGCGCGGGTCGCCGACAAGCCGGCGCGGATCGCTCCTCCGCCGCCGAAGGCTGCCGGGACGGCTGCCTCGGCTGCGCGATCAGGTCTCCACCAGCCCGGTGGTGGCGCCCGACGCTTCCGAATGGGCGCTGCCGTGCGGGAGACCGAGATACGCGCCGGAGCGCATCTCGATCAGCCGCGACACGGTCCGGTCGAACTCGAACGCCTCGCGGCCCTCGCGGACGGTGTAGAGGCCCCGCGCCTCGGCCGCGGCGGAGGCCACGAGCTTCACGTGCCGGTCGTAGAGGGTGTCGATCAGGGTGATGAAGCGCTTGGCCTCGTTGCGGTTCTCCTCGCCCAGCACGGGGATGTCCTCGACGATCACCGTGTGGAAGGCGCGTGCGAGCGCCATGTAGTCCGAGGCGCCGAGCGGCCGCGCGCAGAGGTCACTGAAGCCGAACCGCGCGACGCCCGCGGCCTCCTCGGGCACGGCGACGTCGCGGCCGTGGACCTGGATGGTCGCGGGCCGCCCCCTGGCCTTGCCGGTCAGGCCCTTGAAGGCGGCGTCGATCGCCGCGCGCGCGGCCGCGTCGGCCGGCACGTGGTAGACCGGGGCGCCGCCGAGCTTCTCCAGACGGAAATCGGTGCGCGCGTCGAGGCGCAGGACCGCGACGCGCTCCTTCAGCTCGGCGACGAAGGGGAGGAACAGGGCGCGGTTCAGGCCGCCCTCGTAGAGCCGGTCCGGCTCGACGTTCGAGGTCGCCACGATGGTGACGCCGCGCCGGAACAGGGCGCCGAACAGCCGCCCGAGGATCATCGCGTCGGCGATGTCGGTGACGGTGAACTCGTCGAAGCAGAGCAGCGTCGCCTCGTCCGCCAGCGCGTCGGCGACGGGCGGGATCGGATCGTCGCCCTTCACGGTCCCGGCCTTCAGAGCCTGCCGGTGGGCGTGGACGCGCTCGTGCACATCGGCGAGGAAGCCGTGGAAGTGCACGCGCCGCTTCGGAGCCGGGGCCGCGTCGTAGAACAGGTCCATCAGCATGGTCTTGCCGCGCCCGACCGAGCCCCAGACGTACAGGCCCCGCGGCGGCCCGCTCGGTGCATCCTTGCGCGAGAACAGCCAGCCCAGCGCGCTGCTCTTCCGCGCCCGTCGGCGGCGTTCCAGCTCCTGAACCAGCAGGTCCAGCGCGCGCACGAGCCGCGCCTGCGCCGGGTCGCGCTCGATCGCACCCGACGCAATCAGCGCCTCGTAGCGTTCGTGGACCGGGCCGGGAGAAACGGCGCTGATGAGCGCCTCGGCGGACGGCATCCGGGTCGAACTCGGTGTCTGACTCACGGCATCCGGTCCACGACCTCGGTTCCCGCCCGCGGCGTCGCAGGATCTGCGCCGTCCGTCTGCCGTGCCGGTTCGGGACGATCAACCCCGCTGAAGGGGAGAAAGCCTGACGATCCGCGCCGAACGTCCGGTCACGCGCCTCAACCCGCCGGGTCGCCGACGAGGGCGAAGGTGAGGAGATCGACCGAGGCCGCGCCGCCGCGCAGGAGCGCGCGGGCGGCGGCGTTGGCGGTGGCGCCGGTCGTCGTCACGTCGTCGACGAGGAGGACGCGCCGTCCCTGGATGCGGGCGGCCTGGGTCGGAGGAACCCGGAACGCGCCCTGCAGGTTCTCGGCGCGCCCGGCTCGGGTGAGACCCACCTGCGAGCGCGTCGCCTTCACCCGCGCCAGCGCCTGCGGCTCGAACGGGCGCCCGCCCCCGCGCGCGATCGGCCGGGCGAGGAGCGCCGCTTGGTTGAAGCGCCGCCGCCACAGCCGCCAGCGGTGCAGGGGCACCGGCACGACGCAATCGGCCTCGGCGATCAGGGTCTTGCCGGCAGCGCTCATCATCCGCGCCATCGCCTGTGCGAGGTCGAGGCGGTCCTCGTACTTGAGGCGGTGGACGAGGCTGCGCGCCGTGTCGTCGTAGAGCGCGACGGCGCGCGCCCGCGCGAAGACCGGCGGTTCGGCGATCGCGCGCGGCGACAGCAGGGTGTCGATCCCGAGGTCGAGGGCGAAGGGCGTGCCGTAGCGCGGGCAGAACGGTGCCGCGATCAGCCGGAGGCCCGTCCAGCAGGACGGACAGAGAGCGCCCGGATCGGCGGTGGCGCCGCCGCAGCCGGCGCAGGACGGCGGGTAGATCACACCGATCGCTCGGGCGGCAAACGCACGAACGTGCCGCACGAACCGTGTGTCGATGGGTGGAGGGCCGGCCTCCGAGGCCGTGCCGCCCTCAGGCGAAGGCATGGATCGGTTCCGTCCGCGGATATCAATTCGCGGAGAAGCCTACCCGATCAGCGTGCCGTCGGCTGCACCGCGTCGTTGCTGCGGGCCTGGGCATTCGCCCGATGACGGCCGATGGCGCAGCCGGCGGCGGCACCGATCAAGCCGTGGTGTCCGGCGTAGTGCCCGGCGATGCCGCCGACGATGGCGCCCTTGATGCAGCCCTTCGCCTCGGCTGCGGTATTGAGGGATACGACGGCGAACACCGTCGCCGTCGCGAGCAGCAAGCGTGTCATGACGGTTGACTCCTGGCGCCGCTCGCAACCGAGCCGACGCACAGGAACGGTGAAGGACCGGCCCGGTTCCGAGCTCCCGTGATCCCTTGCGCGTGATCCCTCGCGACGGACAAACCCTCTCCCGGTGCGGCCGATCGGGCGAAGCGGGTCCTCGACGCTGGCGCCCGAGCCATCTGCGCGCCATGTGAGAGCGGAGATGCGTGCTCCGCCGCCCCTGTTCGACACCGCCCTGTCCCGCCGTCGCCTCGCCCGGGCGCGGGCCGGCGGCTACGTCGATTTCCTCCTCGCCCGACTCGTCGAGGATCTCGACGACCGAGTCGGAGCCGTGCTGCGCCGCTTCTCCGCGATCCTCGACCTCGGCACGCCGACGGACGCGGCCGCCGAGAGCCTGACGGCGCGCTACGGCGCGGGCACCGTCCTGCGCCTCGCGCCCATCCTGGATGCGGGCGGCGTCGCCCTGCTGCGGGCGGTGGCCGACCCGGAGCGCGTACCGGCCGCACCTGCCGGCTTCGATCTCGCGGTGTCGCTCCTCGCGCTTCAGGGTGTCAACGACCTGCCCGGAACCCTGGTGCAGCTTCGCCGCTGCCTGCGCCCGGACGGCCTGTTCCTCGGGTGCCTGCTCGGCGGCGCGACCCTGACCGAACTGCGCCAGAGCTTCGCCCGGGCCGAGAGCGAGGTCGAGGGCGGCATCAGTCCCCGCGTCGCGCCGTTCGCCGAGGTGCGCGAACTCGGCGCGCTGCTGCAGCGCGCGGGCTTCGCCCTGCCGGTGGCCGACAGCGACACCGTGACCGTGCGCTACGCCGACCCCTTCGCGCTGATGCGGGACCTGCGTGCGATGGGGTTGACCAACGCGTTGACCGACCGCCGCCGCACGCCGCTGCGACGCGCCACGCTGACGCGCATGGCCGAGATCTACGCCGAGCGCTTCGCCGACCCCGACGGGCGGCTCCGGGCCACCTTCGAGGTTCTCTGGGTCTCCGGCTGGGCGCCGCACGAGAGCCAGCAGAAGCCGCTCAGACCCGGGACCGCGAAGACGCGGCTCGCCGACGCCCTGGGCACGACGGAACTGACCCCAGACAGGATCACGCGATGAAGCAGCCCGGCCCCGACCATCCGATCACGATCGCGCCGCATCCCGGTCTCGTCCGGGTGATGCTCAACGGCGTCGCCGTCGCGGAGACCCGCAACGCGCTGAGCCTCAAGGAAGCGCGCTACCCGCCGGTCCTCTACGTCCCTCGCGCGGACGCCCGCCTCGACCACTTCGCGAAATCGGCGCGGAGCAGCCACTGCCCCTACAAGGGGGACGCATCCTACTACGACCTCGCGGTGGAGGGCGTGCGCAGGCCGGGCGCGGTCTGGAGCTACGAGGCGCCGTTCCCGGCGGTTGCCGAGATCGCCGGCCACCTCGCCTTCTACGCGGATCGGGTCGATGCCATCGAAACGGCGTGAGACGGCTGGCTGCGAGCCGCAGCGCTCCAGCCCGCGCGGGCTGAGCGTCGTCATCCGAGCATCGACGGCGTCCGGTCGGCGCGGAGTTGCCGGCGCGCCTCGTCCGCGTCGAGGTCCATGCGGGCGATCAGCGCGGCGGCGCCGGGGAAGCGCTCCTCCCCCCGGATGAAGCCGACGAGTTCCACGCCGATCTCGCACCCGTACAGATCGCCGGAGAAGCCGAAGAGGTTGACCTCGAGCAGCGGCGCGCCGTCGTCGAAGGTGGGCCGGCGGCCGTAGCTCGCGACCCCGTCGCGCATCCCGCCGTCGGGAAGCCGGACGCGGACGGCGTAGATGCCATGGGCGAGGCCGCACGCATCGAGGGCGAGGTTGGCGGTGGGATAGCCCAGCGTGCGCCCGCGCTTGTCGCCGTGTCGGACTTGCCCCATCACGAACCAGCGGTATCCGAGCAGCGCGTTGGCCCGCGCGACGTCGCCGCCCGCGAGCGCCTGCCGGATCGCGCTCGACGAGACCGGCACGGCCTCCGCCCCGAGGGAAACCGGCGCCACGATGCGGCAGGACAGGCCGGCCTCGGCGCAGAGCGCCGACAGCAGCGTCGGCGTGCCCTCGCGCCCGCGCCCGAAGTGGAAGTCGTGCCCGACGACGACGCCGGAGAGTCCGAGATCGCCCCGCAGCAGCCGGGTCACGAAGTCCCGCGCCCCGGTTGCCGCGAGCCCCGCGTCGAACCGGCGCACGATCAGCCCGTCCAGGCCGAGGCGGCGGAAGACGATGTCCCGGGCCTCGGGGGGCGTGAGGCGGAACATCGGCGCGCCCGGGGCGAAGTAGACCCGCGGATGCGGCTCGAAGGTGAGGATCGCCGAGGGCCGGCCGGTCTCGGCCGCCGCCGCGCGAACGGCCTCGACGAGGATGCGATGGCCCTGGTGGACGCCGTCGAAGTTGCCGATCCCGGCGACCGCGCCGGCGAGCGCGGCCGGGACCGGGTCGTCCTCGCGGCAGATCGTGAAGCGCGGAGCCGTCTCGTCGCCTGACGCCATCGGAGCTTTGAGGATCATCCCATGCGAGGGCCATCGGCGCGCCCGCGGAAAACCCCGCGGACCCTGTCGAAAACCACCGGGAGGGTCAAGCGAGCGGAGGGACGAGGCCCGGGCGCGGCGGCGTGATCGAGGCGAGCGGACCCAGGACCGTCCGGGCCGTCGGCATGAGGCGGTTCGGCGGAACGGCGACGCTTCCCGGCGGTTGAGACACGCCGCCCGGATCGCACGATCCGGGTGGTCGCGCGACGGGAAGGCGAGGGGTCGTGGACGCATCCCAGGCAAAGGGCATGGCCGCCGGTCCGGATCGACACCCGGATGCGCGGACGCTGCGCGGTCTCGACGCGCTGAACTTCTTCCTCGCCGACGTGCGCGACGGCCTGGGGCCGTACCTCGCGATCTACCTCATCGCCGTGCGCGGGCCCGACCAGGGCTGGAACGAGGCGACGGCCGGCCTGATCATGACGATCGCGGGCGTCGCGGGGCTGATCGCGCAGACGCCCGCCGGGCTGCTGATCGACCGCACCCGCGCCAAGCGGATGGTCGTCGTCGCGGCAGCACTCGCCGTCACCGCGAGCTGCCTCGCGCTGCCCTTCATCGCGAGCTTCACCCTCGTCGCCGCGACGCAGTCGGTCGCCGGCATCGCCGGGGCGATCTTCCCGCCCGCGCTCGCCGCGATCACCTTGGGCGTCGTCGGTCCGAAGGCGTTCTCCCGGCGGATCGGCCGGAACGAGGGCTTCAACCACGCGGGCAACGCCGTCTCGGCCGCGCTCGCCGGCGGGCTCGCCTACGCGTTCGGGCCGATCGTGGTGTTCTGGCTGATGGGCGCGCTGGCGGTCTGCTCGGTCGGCGCCATGCTCGCGGTGCCGGCGCGCGCCATCGACGACGACCTCGCCCGCGGCCTCGCGCACGGAGAGAAGGCCGGCGCCGCGCCCTCCGGCCTGTCGACGCTCCTGGCCAACAGGCCGCTGCTGCTGTTCGCGCTGCTGTGCGCGATCTTCCACCTCTCCAACGCGGCCATGCTGACCTCGGTCGGGCAGTTGCTGGCGCGCGTCTCGGGCAAGGCGCACGCGACCTCGCTGATCGCGGTCTGCATCGTGGCCGCGCAGTGCGTGATGGTGCCGGTGGCGATGTTCGTCGGCGCCAGGGCCGACGCGATCGGGCGTAAGCCGATCTTCCTCGCGGCCTTCGGCGTGCTGGCGGTCCGCGGCGTGCTCTACACGGGCTCGGACAACCCGTTCTGGCTCGTGGGCGTGCAACTCCTCGACGGGATCGGTGCCGGCATCTACGGCGCCCTGTTCCCCGTGGTGGTCGCCGACCTGACCCGCGGCGGCGGGCGGTTCAACGCGGCGCAAGGGGCGGTCGCGACGGCGCAGGGGCTCGGGGCCGCGCTCAGCGCCACCTTCGCCGGCCTGATCATCGTCTCGGCCGGCTACGACGCGGCCTTCCTGGCGCTCGCGGCCACCGCCGCCCTCGGCTTCGTCCTCTACCTGACGCTGATGCCGGAGACGCGCGACGCGACCGTCGCGGACGCGCGTGCCGGGACGGACCCCGAGGCTGTGCGGCCGCGGGCGGCGTGACCCCGAAGCCCGACGCCCCCGCGGTCGGCGTCCGCGCGGGCTGGACCTGCCGGCCTCGCGACGGGGCGTGCGGGCATTTCGCGGACCGGGATGTCGCCGACGGTCCGCACGCGGGCACGCACGATGAAGGAGAACGCGGAACGTGATCGCCGGACCGGCCCTGACGCCCGACCTCGCGACCTGGGGGATCGCGGGGGCGGCGACGCTCGGCGTCATCGCGCGCCCCTTCGGCTGGCCGGAGGCGGTCTGGGCGGTGCTCGGCGCCGCGTCCCTCGTCGCGCTCGGGCTGCTGCCCTGGCCGGTCGCCCTGGAGGGCGTGCGCAAGGGAACGGACGTCTACCTGTTCCTGGTCGGCATGATGCTGCTCGCCGAGATCGCCCGCAAGGAGGGGCTGTTCGACTGGCTCGCGAGCCACGCGGTGCGCAGGGCCAGGGGCTCGGCGACGCGGCTGTTCCTCCTGGTCTACGTCGTCGGGACGGTGGTGACGGTGTTCCTCTCGAACGACGCCTGCGCCGTGGTGCTGACGCCGGCCGTCTACGCGGCGGCCAGGGCCGCCCGGGCCGAGCCGCTGCCCTACCTGTTCATCTGCGCCTTCATCGCCAACGCGGCGAGCTTCGTGCTGCCGATCTCGAACCCGGCCAACCTCGTGGTCTTCGCCGGCCACGTGCCGCCGCTGATGCAGTGGCTGAAGACCTTCGGCCTGCCCTCGGTGCTCGCTATCGCGGCGACCTACGCGGTCCTGCGCCTGACGCAGAACCGCGCCCTGGCGGGCCGGACGATCGCGTCGGAGACCGGGGCTGTCGCGCTGGATCTCGGCGGCAAGGTCGCGGGCGCGGGCATCGTCGCCACCGCGGGCGCGCTGCTCGGGGCCTCCGCCGCCGGGATCGAGCTCGGCCTGCCGACCTTCGCCGCGGGGCTGGCCACCACGCTGGTCGTCCTCGCGATCAAGCGCGGCGGGCTGGTCGACGTGGTGCGCGACGTGTCGTGGAGCGTGCTGCCGCTGGTCGCCGGCCTGTTCGTCCTGGTCGAGGCGCTGGAGCGAAGCGGCGTGCTGAGGATGCTCGCCGACGCGCTCAGGGACTACGCAGCGGCCTCGCCCGCCGCCACCGCCTGGGGCGGGGGCGCCCTCGTCGCGCTCGGTTCGAACCTCGTCAACAACCTGCCCGCGGGCCTGCTCGCCGGTGCGGCGGTGCAGGCGGCCGAGGCGTCGCCGACGGTGGCGGGCGCGATCCTGATCGGCGTCGATCTCGGGCCGAACCTCTCGGTCACCGGCTCGCTCGCCACGATCCTCTGGCTCACCGCGATCCGGCGCGAGGGCGAGGACGTGTCGGCCTGGCGCTTCCTGAAGCTCGGCGCCCTGGTGATGCCGCCCGCGCTTGCCCTCGCGCTCGCCGCCCTGCTCCTCGCCTGACCGTCACCCCGATCGGAGCCGCCGTGCACGCCGTTCTGTACCCCTTCATTCTCGTCGCTGGGGCGCTCCAGGCGCTCGGCAATTCGATGAACGCGCGCCTGCGCGGGTCGATGGTCAACCCGTGGCTCGCGGCGTCCGTCTCCTTCGCGCCGATCGTCTTCGTGTTCGCGACGCTGTTCCTGCTGATGCCGCTGCCGCTGCCGACCCTGGACATCCTCGCCAGGATGCCCTGGTACGCGCCGCTCGGAGGGGTGGCCGGCGCGGTCGCGGTGTTCGGGGGGCTCGCGCTCGTCGACAAGGTCGGCGCGGGTCCGTTCAACGGTCTGCTGATCACCGGCAACATCCTGACCTCGCTGGCGCTGGACGCCCTCGGGCTGTTCGGGTTGCAGGGCGGCGGCTTCAAGGCGATGCCGTGGCTCGGCGGCCTCATGATGGTCGGCGGCATCGTGCTGATCGCCCGCGCGGGCGGATCGGAGCCGAACCGGGACGAGGGCGGCCACGGCATCGGCCCGCGCCTGCTCTACCCGTTCGTGCTCGGGGCCGGTGCGCTCCAGGCGCTCGGCGT
This sequence comes from uncultured Methylobacterium sp., assembly GCF_964242245.1. Lineage (NCBI taxonomy): Bacteria > Pseudomonadati > Pseudomonadota > Alphaproteobacteria > Hyphomicrobiales > Methylobacteriaceae > Methylobacterium > uncultured Methylobacterium sp. The sequence goes on from NZ_CAXTBY010000099.1 coordinate 12,458, forward strand.
GGTGCTGAACGCCCAGCTCCGCGGCGCCCTGGTCAACCCCTGGCTCGCCGCCACGGTCTCGTTCCTGCCGATCGTGTTCATTTTCCTGACCGTCTTCGCGATCCGCCCCGCGCCGCTGCCGACGCGGGGCGATCTCGAAGCGATGCCCTGGTGGGCGCCGCTCGGCGGGATCGCCGGGGCGGTCGCGGTGTTCGGCGGCCTGCTGTTCGTCGATACGGTGGGCGCGGGCGCCTTCAACGGGCTGCTGATCACGGCGAACCTGTTCACCTCGATCGCCATCGACCATTTCGGCTGGCTCGGCATGCCGGTCTGCCGCGCCGGACGTGGTCGGATCGCGGGAGCCGCCCTCATGGCGGCCGGCATCGTGCTGATCTCGGTGTTCTGACGCAGCCCGCCCGCGTCAGCCGCGCCCGGCCAGGCGAGGCCCCTTCGCGAACGGCCGCCAGCGCGTTGCAAGCGAGGCCGAGACGGCAGCGGTCGTCCAAGGCCAGCCCGGCACGTCCGCGCCGGGAACGCCCGGAGGGCGAGGTGCGCCCTCGCGCGATGGCGGTTCGCCCGTGCCGACCGCATTTGCCCATCGCCTCGCGGAGGCGCAGTACTTTCGCGTGAACCAAGCACGCATTGCTTGAGACAGCTTCGGTACGTTTAACGGCAATTTCTAATCCAGTGCATGGCAAAATTCGCTAAAGTCTTGATTTTCATGGACATCGCAGATGCAGCAATTCTTGTTGCACTGCAATTTTTGCTGGATATACCGATTTGCGCTTGACGATCTTCACGACTGAAGGCAACCTGGTATACAGTATTTCAATGAGTGGCTGGCGAAGGTTGCGCGGAGGGCTTAGGCTTCGCCCTTGAAGCACCAAGGCAGTTTCGGCTTCGATCTAGGCGGTCCCGTAAGAGGACCACGGGAGGAAATGATGAGCACACAAACCGGGGTGTCGACGGAGCGGGTCGGGGACGGCTACCGCTGGATGCAATTGGCCATCGGCGTCATCTGCATGGTGATGATCGCGAACCTGCAGTACGGCTGGACGTTCTTCGTCCCCGACATTCAAAAGAAATTCGGCTTCGACCGTGCCGCGATCCAGTGGGCCTTCACGCTCTTCGTCCTGTTCGAGACGTGGCTCGTGCCGGTCGAAGGCTGGTTCGTCGACAAGTACGGCCCGAAGGTCGTGGTCCTGTTCGGCGGCGCCCTGTGCGGCATCGGCTGGGTGATGAACTCCTACGCCACGACGCTCAACATGTTCTACCTCGGCCAGGTCGTGGCCGGCATCGGCGCGGGCGCCGTCTACGGCACCTGCGTGGGCAGCGCCCTGAAGTGGTTCCCGGACAAGCGCGGGCTTGCCGCCGGCATCACCGCAGCCGGCTTCGGTGCCGGTTCGGCCCTCACCGTCGCGCCCATCCAGTGGATGATCGCCGAGAACGGCTTCCAGGCCGCCTTCTTCAACTTCGGCATCGGCCAGGGCCTCATCGTCTGCGCGCTGGCCTTCTTCCTGGCCTCGCCGAAGAAGGGGCAGGTGCCGGAAGTCGTCGCCAACGCCAACATCATCCAGACCCGCCGCAACTACACCCCGGGCGAAGTGGCGCGTCAGCCGATCTTCTGGCTGATGTACTTCATGTTCGTGATCGTCGGCGCGGGCGGCCTGATGATCACCGCGAACCTGAAGCCGATCGCCGCCGACATCGGCGTGGACAAAATCCCGGTGACCATCCTGGGGATCACGATGGTGGCGATCACCTTCGCGGCGACGATCGACCGCGTCCTCAATGGCTTGACGCGGCCGTTCTTCGGCTGGGTTTCGGATCGGATCGGTCGTGAGAACACGATGTTCATCGCCTTCGCGATGGAGGGATTCGGCATCTATATGCTCTACCTCTGGGGTCACGATCCGCTCTGGTTCGTTCTCCTGTCGGGCTTCGTGTTCTTTGCCTGGGGTGAGATCTACTCACTGTTCCCGTCGACCTGCACGGATACGTTCGGTTCGAAGTTTGCTGCGACGAATGCGGGACTTCTCTACACGGCCAAGGGCACGGCAGCCCTGCTCGTGCCCGCGGCCAACTACCTTCAGCAAAGCACGGGGAGCTGGGATGGCGTGTTCCTGCTGGCCGCAGGCGCCAACATCCTCGCGTCTGTTCTGGCCATCGCGGTGCTCAAGCCCTGGCGCAAGCGGGTTGTGGCAAGTGCTCAGATCGTGCCGCAGGCTTCCCCCGTTGCAGGTGTCGCCGTTGCTTGATAGGCAATCGCAAGCCTGATCCATACGGAACGCAAATCGGACCCGGACAATCGTTCGGGTCCTTTTCTATAATACGGTACCACCTGTCCTTCTGGATTTTGGCGCCAGGAGAAGCGACCGCGTCATACGATCTCCGGTTGATTGGTTCGGGGGGCGGCGCGCCCCGTAACCGGCGCGTCCTTCCCTCTCCCCTCTGCGGGAGAGGGTGGCCCGCGAGCTAAGTCGGG
>NZ_CAXTBY010000100.1:0-14841 GCF_964242245.1 uncultured Methylobacterium sp.
AGGACCTGTGCCTGACGGCAGGCGCGGCGATCGAGGCCGGCGGCGTGCCGCCCGCGCCCGTCGACCCGGCGTGAGCCAGCCCTATCTGACCTGAAAGGTCGGCGCGGCCGGCACGGGCGCAGGTCCCCTCTTCCGTTTGGGAGTAGGGACAGGGTGAGGGATGAGAACTCACCGGATACGGCACGCCCCTCACCCCAGCCCTCTCCCCCTGGGAGAGGGAGCCCGTCGCGGGTGCCGCCCCCTCAGGAGACCACGATGCGCCAGAACACGCTCGGCCGGACCGGCCTCTTCGTCTCGGAACTCTGCCTCGGGACGATGACCTTCGGCGGCGGCGAGGGCATGTGGCGCCAGATCGGCGCGCTCCAGCAGGCGGACGCCGAGCGCCTCGTCGGCCGCGCCCTGGACGCCGGCATCAATGTCATCGACACGGCCGACGTCTACGCGGAGGGCCTGTCGGAGCAGATCACCGGTCAGGCCCTGAAAAACCTCAAGGTGCTGCGCGAGAACGTGGTGGTCGCGACCAAGGCCTACGGGCCGACCGGCCCCGGTGCGAATGCGCGCGGCAACTCGCGCCTGCACCTCATCGACGCCTGCAAGGCCAGCCTCAGGCGCCTCCAGCTCGACCACATCGACCTCTACCAGATCCACGGCTTCGATCCGGCCACGCCCATCGAGGAGACGGTGCGGGCGCTCGACACCCTCGTGCAGCACGGCCACGTCCGCTACGTCGGCGTCTCGAACTGGGCGGCGTGGCAGATCGTGAAGGCGCTCGGGGTCTCGGAGCGCGAGGGGCTGGCCCGCTTCGAGAGCCTGCAGGCCTACTACACGCTCGCCGGCCGAGACTTGGAGCGCGAGATCGTGCCGATGCTCACGAGCGAGCGCCTCGGCCTGATGGTCTGGAGCCCGCTCGCCGGCGGTCTCCTCAGCGGCAAGTACGCGAGCGCGGGTGCTGAGGGCCGCCGCGCCACCTTCGACTTCCCGCCGGTGGAGCGCACGCGCGCCGAGTCCTGCCTCGACGCGATGCGCCCGATGGCCGAGTCCCGCGGCGTCTCGATCGCGCAGATCGCGCTGGCGTGGCTGCTGCACCGGCGCGTGGTGACGAGCATCATCGTCGGCGCCAAGCGCCTCGACCAGCTCGACGACAACATCGCGGCCACGAACGTCGAACTGAGCGAGCCGGAACTCGACGTCCTCGACGCCATCAGCGTGCTGCCGCGGGAGTACCCGGGCTGGATGTTCGCGCAGCAGGGCGCACGGGCGAAGCAGTTGGCGGAGGCGGGCCGCAAGAACGCGCGGTGAGGCCGCCGCGGAGACGGCCTCATCCTCGGTCGCTAGGCTCGCGTTGGTGGTGTCCCGGCTTGAGATCGCGGTCGGATTCAGATGTCCGCTGCCCGTCGAGGCCGCAGCGTTAAGCCGGGGTTCAACCGGCGCCGCGCACACCAGCCCGCGTCGGTCCCGGGCACCGGGCCGTCGTTCCTTCGGGAGAACCGCCATGGCCTCGTCCCCCACCGCCGCCGTCCTGCGCGTGCTCGCCGTCCTGTCCGGCCTCGTCGCCGCGCCCGCCCTCGCGCAGGCGCCCGCGCCCTCGACCCCGACGAGCCCGGCTCCGCGGGCGCCGGCCGCGCCGACGAAGCCCACGGCTCCCGTCGCCGGGCCGCCGAACGCCGCCAGGGGCGCCCTCATCGACCTCAACAGCGCCACGACGGCCGAGCTCGACGCGCTGCCGGGCATCGGCGCCGCCCGCGCGGCCGCGATCGTCAAGGGCCGCCCCTACAAGGGCAAGGACGAGTTGGTTCAGAAGAAAATCCTGCCGCAATCGGTCTACGACGGTATCAAGGACAAGGTCATCGCCAAGCAGAAGTGATCGCCCGAGGGACCGGCGCACGGCCTTCAACAGGGACTTGGGCCGCTCAATCGTCCGCGACGGGCCGGGCGCCCTCGCCGGGATGCGGCTCCATGGCCGGGGACGGCGCGGCCGGCGCCCGGCCGGTGTCATCCCGTTGGAGGCGGGGCGGATCGACGCCGGCGGGGGCGCACGGTCCGGCATGGCGACGGTACGATCGCCGCATCCCGCAGGGTGCGGCCCAGGGCATGGTTCTTGCTAAGCTTCAGCCTGCGCCGCAGGTCGGCCGGCGCCAGGAACGTCTCGAATGCGTGCAGGCATCCCAGGTCACGGCAAGCCAAATTCCGGCAAGATTTTACGACCCGTCGCGGTTTGGCTCGTTGCCGCCTGCGTGCTCGGCGCGGGCTCGCTGGCCATGGCTCCGCCAGCCCGCGCGCAAGGCACGCTGACCGCGCCCGCGGGCGAGCCGCGGGCGACCGCCCCCGGCGGCCTGAGCGGCAGGGCCGTGCGCTCGCGCCGCTTCCATGCCCGACACGGATCGCGCCCCGCCCGGATGCACCGGCGGCACTGATCCTCCGGGACCTTCCGAGCGTCCTGTCGAAGCGGCAGCGCTTCGACCGGCCCGCGACGGCATTTCCTCCCAATCTCGATAGGACGTGATCATGCGAATGACGACAGCGGCCGTACTCCTGTGCGGCGTCCTCGGCCTGTCCGGTGCGGCATCGGCGCAATCATCGACGGGCGCGCCGGCCGGGCGCGACCCGGCGACCGCCCCCGGCGGCACCGAGGGCCTCGCGGGCCCGCGCAACGAGGCGGACGCGATCCGCAACGGCGATGCGATTCCCGTCGCACCCGGCCGCGGCGGCACCGAAGTCGACACGGCCGCCCCCGCGGCGGACCCGGTGGACCGGGCGCCGCCCCCGTCCCGGCCCTGATCGACGCGACGCGCTTTTAAGACGGCATCGCCCCGCGCGAAGGTGCGCGGGGCGATGCCGTGCCTCTACTGCGTCAGCTTGTCGTCGATGCCCTTCACGTACCAGTTCATGCCGAGGATCATCGGGTCCGGCGCGGTCTCGCCCGCCTTCACCGCGACGGTCCCGTCCTGCTTCGTCACCGGCCCGTCGAAGGGGCGGACCTTGCCCGCGGCGATGTCGGCCTTGGTCGCCTCAGCCATGGCCTTCACGTCGGCGGGCATGTTGGTGAAGGGCGCCAGCACGACCATGCCGTCCTTGATGCCGCCCCAGGTGTCGTGGCTCTTCCACGAGCCGTCCAGGACGGCCTTGGCCTCGCCGATCACGTAGCCGTTCCAGTCGTCGACGATCGAGGTGAGCTGGGCCTTCGGGGCGAAGCGGAACTGGTCGGAGGACTGGCCGAAGGCGAGCTTGCCGGCCTTCTCCGCCTCCTGCAGCGGTGCGGCGGAGTCGGTGTGCTGGGTCAGGATGTCGGCGCCCTGCGCCAGCAGCGCCTTGGCGGCTTCCGCCTCCTTGCCGGGATCGAACCACGTGTTCACCCAGACGACCTTGACCTTGATGTTCGGGTTGACCGACTGGGCGCCGAGCATGAAGGCGTTGATGCCGCTGACCACCTCGGGGATCGGGAACGAGGCGATGTAGCCGACGGTGCCCTTCGACAGCTTGCCGGCGATCTTCCCGCAGACGTAGCGGCCCTCGTAGAAGCGGGCGGAGTAGGTGGCGAGGTTGTCCGCGCGCTTGTAGCCGGTGGCGTGCTCGAACTTCACCTTCGGGAACTTCTTGGCGACCTTCAGGGTCGGCTCCATGAAGCCGAACGAGGTGGTGAAGATCAGCCCGACGCCGGAGCGGGCGAGCTTCTCGATCGCGCGCTCGCTGTCGGCCTCCGGCACGTTCTCGAGGAAGGTGGTCTCGACCTTGCCGGGCATCGCCTCGGCCAGCGCCTTGCGGCTGAGGTCGTGCTGGTAGGAGTAGCCGTAATCGGCCACCGGGCCGACGTAGACGAAGCCGACCTTCAGCTTGTCGGCCGCCTGGGCCGGTCCGATCGCGAGGGCCGCACCCAGGAGCGCGCCGCGGACGAAGCGCATCGATGTCATCATTCTCAATCCACCTTTGTCGTCAGCCAAAAACCGTTGTCCCGGCGCGCCGCCGCGTTCCCCAGCCGTCGGGGCCGGACGGGAACGGAGATCGACCGCTTCCGTCCGCCTATCCCTGCGCCGAACCGCGCGATCCGGGCCGCGAACGCCGTCCTCAGCCCCGCGGGATCGGGCGGCCGCGGCAGGCGGCCCGATACTGCTGGCGGCTGATGCCCTTCATGTGCCGGTCGTCCGCCGACATCGTGCAGACCTTCTTGCGGTCCGCCTTGCTCAGCCCGTTGAGGCCGCTGCCCGGGACGTCGCTGCCCGCAGGCGCGCTGTAGGACTGCGCCGAGGCCGCGCCCGTGAGGAAGGCCAGACCCACCAAGCCTGCAAGAACCTGACGCATTCCATCCTCCTCCGCCGTGCCCGGGCCAAGCAACAAACAGACCACGAGCCTCGACGCGGCGCTCCGCGAGCCCGTCCGCGCGGAGCCGTGCCCGCCGTTGCGGAGCCGTGACGGGCCGCGGGTCCGCGGGCGGCACCGAAGGCCTACCGGCTCGGCGTGAAGTCGCGCCCGAGCGCGGCGGGCGCCAGCGAACCGCCCCGGCGGCGCCCCAGGGAGAGCAGGACCAGGGCGAGGATCGTGGCGAGGTAGGGCACCGCCGAGAGCGCCTGCCCCGGCAGGCCGAGGCTGGCGGCCTGGGCGTGGAGCTGGAGCACGGTGGTGCCCCCGAACAGCAGCGCGCCGGCGGCGACCCGCAAGGGACGCCAGGAGGCGAAGACCACGAGGGCCAGCGCGATCCAGCCGCGCCCCGCCGTCATCCCGGGCGACCAGAACGGCGTGTAGGCGAGCGACAGGTAGGCGCCGGCGAGCCCGGCGCAGGCGCCCCCGAACAGGACGCTGAGGACGCGCACCCGGCGCACCGGGAGCCCGAGGGCGTGCGTCGCCGTGTGGTCGTCGCCGATCGCGCGTAGCGTCAGGCCCGCACGGGTGCGCCACAGGAACCACGACACCCCGGCGACCAGCGCCACCGCCGCGTAGACGAAGGCGTCCTGGCCGAAGAGGAGCCGGCCGACGCCCGGCAGGTCGGAGAGGACCGGCAGGTGGAGGGCGGGCGCCGGGTCGCGCTTCATCCCGACGTAGGAGACGCCGACGAGGCCGGACAGGCCGAGGCCGAGGATGGTCAGCGCGAGGCCCGAGGCGACTTGGTTCGCAGCCAGGCCGATCGTCAGCAGGCCGAACAGCGCCGACAGGGCCAAGCCCGCACCGGCCCCCCCGAGCGCGCCGAGCAGCGTCGAGCCGGTCTCCACGGCGACCGCGAAGCCGGCGGCGGCGCCGAGCACCATCATGCCCTCGACCCCGAGGTTGAGCACGCCGGAGCGCTCGGCCATGAGTTCACCGATGGCGGCCAGGATCAGGGGCGTCGAGGCCGTCAGCACCGTGACCAGCACCATCTGGACGACGTCGAGGGTCATCGGGCGCCCCCCGGCACGAGGCGGACGTGGAAGCGGGCGAGGATGTCGGCCCCGAGGACGAGGCCGAGGAGCAGGCCCTGGAAGGCGCGGGTGAGGTCCAGCGGCAGCTTCAGGTCGACCTGCGCGCCCTCGCCCCCGATCGTGGTGAGCGCGATCACCAGGGACGCGGCGAGGATGCCCGGCGGCGAGAGGCGGCCGAGGAAGGCGACGATGATCGCGGTGAAGCCGTAGCCCGGCGAGATCGTCGGCTGGAGCTGGCCGAGCCGGCCCGCCACCTCGCCGATGCCCGCCAGCCCCGCGGCGGCGCCGGAGATCGCGAAGGCGGCCAGCGTCAGGCGGGCGTCGCTGAAGCCGGCAAACCGCGCGGCGCGCGGGCTCTCGCCCACCACCCGCACCTCGAAGCCGAACAGCGTGCGGGCGAGCACGACCGTGGCGAGCACGACGGCGAGGACGGCGATCAGCACGCCGGCGTGCAGGCTCTCGCCCGCCATCAGGGCGGGCAGGCGGGCGGCCTCGTCGAAGGCGACGCTCTGCGGGAAGTTGTAGCCCGCGGGATCGCGCAAGGGGCCGCGCGCCATGTAGTCGAGCAGCAGTTCGGCGACGTAGACGAGCATCAGGCTCGTCAGGATCTCCGAGACGCCGAGCTGGACCTTCAGGATCGCGGGGATCATCGCGTAGGCGAGGCCGGCGAGCGTGCCCGCCAGCAGCATCGCCGGCAGGACCCAGAAGGTGGCGCCCTCGGTGCCGTGCGTCGCGACCGCGACCCATCCGCCGGCGAGGCCGCCGACGACGAACTGGCCCTCGGCCCCGATGTTCCACAGGCTCGCCCGGTAGCAGAAGGCGAGGCCGGTCGCGATCAGCGCGAGGGGCGCGGCCTTCAGCGCCACCTCCTGGAGGGACCACGACTCGCTCAAGGGAGCGACGAAGTAGGTGACGAAGGCGGCGGCCGGCGACACGCCGAGCGCCGCCACGGTGATGCCGCCGATCAGGATCGCGGCGGCGAAGGCGAGCGCTGGCGACAACGCCGCCAGGATGGCCGAGCGTTGCGCCCGGGGGACGAGGTCAAGGCGCACGGAGCGATCCTTGCGCGGACGCCGCGGCGGGGCGGGGCGGTGCCGCGTGGACCGGGGGCAGCGGCGCGACCGGGGCGGGCTCGGCCGCGCCGCCCATCAGCAGGCCGACGGCCTCGCGGGTGGTGTCGCCGGTCGGCCGCGCGGGCGAGAGGGTGCCCGCGTGCAGGACCGCGATCGACCCCGCGATCTCGAACAGCTCGTCGAGGTCCTGGCTGATCACGAGGAGCGCGGCGCCGCGGGCGGCGAGGTCGATCAGCGCCTGCCGGATGGCGGCCGCGGCGGAGGCGTCGACGCCCCAGGTCGGCTGGTTGACCACGAGCACGCCGGGCTCGGCGAGGATCTCCCGCCCGATCACGAACTTCTGCAGGTTGCCCCCCGACAGGGTGCCCGCCGCCGGGTCGGGGCCGGCCTTGCGCACGTCGAAGGCCGCGATCACCCGGGCGGCCAGCGCGCGGGCCGCGCGCCGCCGGATGAGGCCGAACCGGGTGAGCCGGGCGGTCCCGTGCCGCGAGAGGATCGCGTTCTCCGACAGGCTCATGCCCGGGGCCGCCGCGTGGCCGTTGCGCTCCTCGGGCACGAAGGCCGCGCCGAGGCGGCGCCGGGCGTTGATGCCGAGGTGGCCGACCGCCCGGCCGTCGATCCGCACGCAGGCCGCCTCCGGCGCGCGGCCCTCGCCGGACAGCGCGGCGAACAGCTCGGCCTGCCCGTTGCCGGCGATGCCGGCGATGCCGAAGATCTCGCCGCCCGCGACGGTAAGCGAGATGTCGCGCAGCGGCGTGGCGTGCAGGCCGGGGGCGGGCAGGGCGAGCCGGTCGAGCCGCAGGCGCTCCCGCGTCGTGGCGCGGCCCGCTTGCGCCCGCACCGCGCCCACCTGCGCGCCGACCATCAGCGCCGCGAGCGAGCGGGCGGTCTCCCGGCGCGGGTCGCAGGCGGCCACGACTCGGCCGCCGCGCAGGATGGTGGCGCGGGCGCACAGGCGGCGCACCTCGTCGAGCCGGTGCGAGATGTAGAGCAGCGCCCGGTTCTCGTCGCGCAGGCGCTCGAGCACGGCAAACAGCGTCTCCGCCTCGCCGGGGGTGAGCACCGAGGTGGGCTCGTCGAGGATGACGAGGCTCGGGTCCTGGAGGAGGCAGCGCACGATCTCGATGCGCTGGCGCTCGCCGGCCGAGAGCGACCAGACCGGCCGCGCCGGATCGAGGTGGAGGCCGTAGGTCGCCCCGAGCGCGGCGATGCGCTCGGCGAGCGCCCGGCCGGAGAGCGTCTTGGGCATGACGAGGGCGATGTTCTCGGCCACCGTCAGGTTCTCGCACAGCGAGAAGTGCTGGAGCACCATGCCGATGCCGAGGCGCCGCGCCGCCTCCGGGCTGGCGAGCCGCACGACCCGGCCCCGGTGGGTGACGACGCCCTCGGTCGGCTCCAGCAGGCCGTAGAGGATCTTCATCAGGGTCGACTTGCCGGCCCCGTTCTCGCCCAGGAGCGCGTGGATCTCGCCGGCGCGGATCTCCAGGTCGATGCCGTCGTTGGCCGTGAAGGCGCCGAAGCGCTTGACGATGCCGTAGGCGCCAAACAGCGGCGCCGGCCCGTCCGCGGTGCGGGGCGGGGGCGCCGCGGCCATCTCAGGGGCCGCCGAACAGGCGCTTGGCCATCGCCGTGTGGTCCTCGCGCAGGCGCCCCGTGTCGATGCCCAGCGGCTGCCCGTCGATCACGCGCCACGTGCCGGCGACCATCACCCGGTCGGCGCGATGGGCCCCGCAGAGCACGAGGGCGGCCAGCGGATCGTGGGCGCCGGAGAAGCGCAGCTCGTCGAGGGTGAAGAGCGCCAGATCCGCCTCCCGCCCCGGCTCGATCCGGCCGATGTCGGCGCGCCCGAGGCAGGCGGCCGACCCCTCCGTCGCCCAGCGCAGGGCGTCGAGGTGCGTGACGCGCTCCGCCCCGTAGGTCAGGCGGTTGAGCATCAGGGCGTGGCGCACGCCCTCCATCAGGTTCGAGCTGTCGTTGGAGGCCGAGCCATCGACCCCTAAGCCCACGGGCGAGCCCGCCGCCTCCAGTTCGCAGGTGCGGCAGCGGCCGGACGCCAGCGTCATGTTCGAGGTCGGGCAGTGGCACACCCCGACCCCGGCGCGCCCGAGGCGGGCCACCTCCCCGTCGTCGAAGTGGATGCCGTGCGCGAGCCACGTGCGCGGGCCCATCCAGCCGACCTCTTCGAGGTAGTCGACCGGGCGCTGGCCGAACAGCGCGAGGCAGTAGGCATCCTCGTCCAGCGTCTCGCCGAGGTGGGTGTGGAGGCGGCAATCGTGGATGTCGGCGAGCCGCGCGCTCTCGCGCATCAGGCGCTTGGTGACGTTGAAGGGCGAGCACGGGGCCAGCCCGATCTGCACCATCGCGCCGGGCGCCGTGTCGTGGAACAGGGCCAGCACCCGCTCGCTGTCTTCGAGAATGGTGTCGTCGTCCTGCACGAGGCTCTCGGGCGGCAGGCCGCCGTCCTTCTCCGACAGGCTCATCGAGCCGCGGGTGACGAAGGCGCGGATGCCCAAGGCTCGCGCCTCCTCGACCTGGATGTCGACGGAGGCCTCCAGGCCCTTGGGGAACAGGTAGTGGTGGTCGCCCGCCGTGGTGCAGCCCGAGAGCAGGAGTTCGGTGTAGGCCAGCCGCGTCGCCAGCCGGAACGCCTCAGGGGTGAGCTTGTCCCAGACGGTGTAGAGCGCCTTCAGCCACGGAAACAGGGGCTTGTTGATGGCCAGCGGATGGGCGCGGGTCAGGGTCTGGAAGACGTGGTGGTGGGTGTTGACGAGGCCGGGGATGACCACGTGGCGCGACGCGTCGAAGGTCGCGTCCACGGCGGCCATGGGCGCGGCGCCCGCGGCGACGCGCTCGACGATGCGGCTGCCCGCGACGACGATGCCGCCGCCGGCCTCCTCGGCGAGGATCGCCAGCGGATCGCGAATCCAGAGGCGGCCCGTCGCGCCGGCTTGCGTCATTCCAGCCTCGTTGCCAGCCTCGTTGCCGTGGCAGGGGCCCGCCGACGTTGCCGGCGGGCCCGTCCGGGTTCTCTAGAGCCGCGCCCGATCGCGTTGCAATCGGTCGTGGCTCTCAGTCGTTGTTCCGTCGCGCTCTCTGCCGAACCGGCGTCCACTTCGGCGGAGAGCGCTCTAGAGCCGTACCCGATCGCGTTGCAATCGGGTACGGCTCTCAGTCCTTGTTTTGGCGCGCTCTCTTTCGCCGCACCGGCGTCCACTTCGGCGGAGAGCGCTCTAGAGCAGTTTCGGTTCGCTCGCGCTCACCGCCCTTGCTCTAAGCCTGCGTGTGGTCGCGGTGTCCTCACGCAAACCGCGCACACGCCTCTTGATGCTCTAGAAGATGTGGAAGGCGAAGCCGGCCAGGAAGCTCTTCTCCTCGGTGCCCTTGAAGGTCGCGGTCTCCCCGTTGCCGAACTTGTTCAGCCAGTACTGGAAGCCGATGAAGACGTCGACCCGGTTGGGCTGATCGTAGATCAGCTTGCCCAGGTCGAGGACGAGGTTGGTGCGCGACAAGAATTCGAGCTGCCGCGGGGGGTTGAACAGGAAGTCGCCCGCGTACTGCACGCCGCGGCCCTTGGGCAGCACGATGTTGTTGAAGCCGGCGAGGCTCAGCGGCAGGCCGGTGAAGGTCAGGGGGAAGTTGTAGACCACCTCGAACTCGGGGACCACGTCGAAGCTCTGGTCGCGGTCCGGCTGGAGGTTGAAGCCGTTGCGGTTCCACTCCTTGTAGGCGTGGACGGCGAGGTTCAGGAAGCCCGCCGGCACGTCGAAGGCGAAGTTCAGGCCGCCGACGACGTCGCGCTTCTTCGATCCGAACGCGTCGTTCTGCGAGTTCGCGTCGAACCCGAAGGAGAGCGACACGTCCTTGATGATGCCCGCGTACGTGAAGGCCTTGGTGTTGGTCAGGGCGTTGAAGCTCAGCGTTCCGCGGTAGAGGCCGTAGGCCTCCGTGTTGCCGTAGTCCGCGAAGAAGGGCGCGGCGATGCTCCCCGGCGGGTTGGTGGTGCCGGCCGGTGCCTGAGACCCGGACTTCAGGATGTCGAGGGTGAAGAAGTTCGTGCCGTAGGCCCACGCATCCGCGTGCGAGATGTTGATGATGTTCTTGGGGAACTCGCGGCTGCGGAAGGTGCCGTTGGGCTGGAGGATCTGCACGCCCGGCGAGAGCGCGTCCATCTGATAGCGATAGCTGATCTGAGTGTCGGCGAAGAGGAAGAACGGAGCTTCCTTCACCGCCGGCGCTTCCGGCTTCTTCTTCAACGCATCGAGATCGGCGGCAATGCCGCTCGCGATCATCCCGAGCGACAGTGCCGCTGCGGCAAGTCCTCGTGCAAACATCGTCGTTCTCCCCACTTCGCTGCCCATTCGCGAAATACACTGCGAGGGCAGCAACCGATATGCCATCGGCAGCGTTGGGAGCGTGGTCGGCCGGCGCCGTCACAAATAAGCAACATTCCTGTCCGAGGCATGGAGCAGAGTTCAGGCGCCGCCTCGGAACTGATCCTGTATCGGCCCGGTCGAAGACGCGCGAGAACGGCCGAACGCGGGCGAATACGCAGGATCGCGCCCGCAACATGGGCGCACATCTGCTTCTTCCGCCATCATTCTGCGCAGCCCTTGACCATGATGCCGGATCGGCTGCACGCCGATGATCCTGCGCGCTCGTCGGCGTCCGGGCCGGGTCGCGCGGGGATCGCGGCCATTGCGAAGGCGGAGGAACTGCCCTTAATCGCTCCGGCGGCGGACGCGACGCGCCCACCGCGTTGCCGGGAAACGAGACCAGCGTGCCAGCGTCCCAGACCCGCGCCGAGATCCTGTCCGACGCGATCGCCAACGCCATCCTGTCGGGCGACTTCGCGCCTGGAACGCACCTCGACGAGCAGATCCTCGCCAAGCGCTTCGGCGTCTCGCGCACGCCGGTGCGCGATGCCCTGCGCCTCCTCAACGGCACCGGCCTGATCGACCTGCGGCCCCGCGTCGGCGCGACCGTCCGGACGATCACGGCCGACGAACTCGACAGGCTGTTCATCGCGATGGGGGAGGTCGAGGCCTCGTGCGCGCGGCTCGCGACCCTGAGCATGACATCGGCCGAGCGCGACCGGCTGCGGAGCCTGCACGAGCGGATGGGCCTGATGGCGCAGGCGCAGGCCCGCGAGGCCTACGTCGTCGCGAACCAGGACTTCCACGGCCTGCTCTACGAGGGCGCGCAGAACGCGGTGATCGAGGAGATCGCGCGCAACCTGCGCCGGCGCCTGACGCCGTACCGGAAGGCCCAGTTCCAGGCCCCCGGACGGCTGGCCCGCTCGCACGCCGAGCACGGCCTCGTGGTGCGCGCCGTGCTCGCCCGCGACGCGGCCGCGGCCAACGCCGCGATGCTCGTGCACATGAGCGTCGTGGAGGATGCGTTCGAGACGTTCGATGCCGACGGCGCGGCCGACCGCGCGGCGGCGGGCGAGCGGGCGCGGGACCGGCGCCGGGGCGGCGCGCCGGCTCGGCAGGCGGCGGTCGCCGGGCCGGCACGTCCGCGACGCTGAACGCGATCGGGCCCGCCGCACCGGGAACGCGGCACTTCCTGCATACATGAGCGGCAAGTTCTGCCGGAACTTTGCCCACGGAAGTGCATGGTTTGATCGTGCATTTCCGCATCCATGCATACATCATCGATCCGATTCGAGGGGTCGGAGCGCCGATCCCGCAGAGGGTCAGCGCATGTCCGTCCTCCTCGAAGCCGAGCCGTCGCCGCTGACGATCGACCTTGCGACCACGGCGCTCGTCATCATCGACATGCAGCGCGACTTCCTCGAACCCGGCGGCTTCGGCGCGAGCCTCGGCAACGACGTGTCGCTGCTCGCCGCCGCGGTTCCGCCGACCCGGGCGCTGCTCGCCGCGGCGCGCGCGGCCGGCATCCTCGTCGTGCATACACGGGAGGGCCACAGGCCGGACCTGTCCGACGCGCCGCCGGCCAAGCTGGAGCGCGGCGCGCCGACGGCGCGGATCGGCGAACCGGGGCCGATGGGCCGCATCCTGATCCGCGGCGAGCCCGGGCACGACATCGTCCCGGCGCTCAGGCCCCAGGCCGGCGAGCCGGTCATCGACAAGCCGGGCAAGGGCGCCTTCTACGCGACCGACCTCGCCGAGATCCTCGAAGCGCGCGCCATCGCCACCCTGCTGGTCTGCGGCGTCACCACCGAGGTCTGCGTGCACACCACCGTGCGCGAGGCCAACGACCGCGGCTACCGCTGCGTCGTCGTCTCCGACGCCTGCGGCTCGTACATCCCCGCGTTCCACGCCGCCGGCCTCGCGATGATCAAGGCGCAGGGCGGCATCTTCGGCTGGGTCACCGAGTCCGGCGCGGCGACCGCCGCCCTGGGGCACCGACCCTGACGCCCTTCCTCAGCCCGCGCCCCGTCCACCCGGAGATCCCCATGGCCCGCACGTCCCCCTCCGCAGCCGGCGGCTCCGGCCCGCGCCCGAGCGGCCTGCCCGCGCCCGGCAGGCCCCTGCTCTGGGTGCCGGGCGACTGGAACGCCTTCTTCGGCTTCGGCACCAACATCCTCGTCAACATGCTGGTGCTGACGGGACTGCTGCGCTTCGTCCTCGGGATGCCGGACGCGATCACCTTCGGGCGCATCCTGCCCGCGGTCGGCCTGATGCTGTGCCTCTCGACGGCCTATTACGGCTGGCTCGGCTACCGGCTCGCGCAGGCCACAGGCCGGGACGACGTCTGCGCGCTGCCCTCGGGGATCAGCGTGCCGCACATGTTCATCGTCGTGTTCGTGATCATGCTGCCGATCAAGCTCGCGACCGGCGATCCGGTGAAGGGCTGGGAGGCCGGGCTCGCCTGGGTGTTCATCCAGAGCTTCATCCTGATGATCGGCGGGTTCGTCGCCCCCGCGATCCGGCGCATCACCCCGCGCGCGGCGCTGCTGGGCACGCTGGCCGGCGTCTCGGTCACCTTCATCGCGATGCGGCCGGCGCTGGAACTGATCCAGACGCCGGTGATCGGCGTCGTCGCCCTCGCCATCATCCTGCTCGCGTGGTTCGGGGGGGTGCGCTATCCCGGGCGCCTGCCGGCCGGCCTCGTCGCGATCCTGTTCGGGATGGCGGTGGCCTGGGGGGCCAAGCTGTTCGGCCTCGACATCGGCGGGGTGAGCGGACCGGGCTTGGCGGCCGCGCTCGGCGGCATCGGCTTCTCCGTGCCGCTCCCGGCGGTGGGCCACGTCTTCGGCGGGTTCGACTACGTCGGGATCATCCTGGTGACCGCGATCCCCTTCGGCATCTACGACCTCGTCGAGGCCATCGACAACGTCGAGAGCGCGGAGGTCGCGGGCGACCCCTATCCCACCACCCGCGTGCTCACCGCCGACGGCGTCGTCAGCCTGATCGGCTGCCTGATGGGCAACCCCTTCATCAACGCGGTCTACATCGGCCATCCCGGGTGGAAGGCGATGGGCGGGCGGATCGGCTACTCGCTGGCCACCGGCGTCGTCGTGCTGCTGCTGGCGTCGCTGAACCTGATCGCGCTGCTCTCCAGCCTCGTGCCCGTGGTCGCGATCTCGCCGATCCTGCTCTACATCGGCATGCTGATCGGGGCGCAGGCGTTCCAGGAGACGCCGCACAGCCACGCCCCGGCGATCGTGCTGGCCTTCACGCCGCATCTGGCCGCGTGGGCGAAGACCCTGATCGACGGGGCGCTGGGCGCGGCCGGCACCAGCGCCGCGACGGTCGGGCTGGACAAGCTCGGCCAAGTCGGCGTGCTCTACCACGGGCTGGAGGTGCTGGGCGAAGGCTCGATCCTCGGCGGCCTGATCCTCGGCGCGGTCGCGGCCTTCATCATCGAGCGGGATTTCCTGCGGGCCTCGGCCTTCGCGGCGGCGGGCGGCGTGCTCACCTTCTTCGGCTTCATGCACGGGCCGGCGGTGGGCTTGGCCGTCACGCCGACCCTCGCGCTCGCCTACGGGCTGGTCGCCGGACTCCTGTACGTCGCCGCCCGCGGCGTCCCGGCGCCGGCCCTGGCCCGGCCGATGCAGGCGCCGGCCGAGTAGCGGGGCCGTCCGAAGGCGGAGGGAGGTTTTCGCGGCCCGATGCCCCGCCGCGCGGCAGAACCTGCCTTGCGGGATAATACGGTTTCTGGTTGATCTGTTGGGTCGCGGGCCTTCCCGCCCCCCTCTGCGGGGGAGGGTGGCCCTCGCGTGAGCGAGGGTCGGGAAAGGGGAGCGCGCTGTCCGGAAAACGCGCTCCCCTTACTCGACTTAGCTCGCGGGCCACCCTCTCCCGCAGAGGGGCGAGGGAAGGGACGCGCGGATGACAGGACGCCCCCGAACCGATCACCTGGAAACCGTACAAATCACGCGGCGATCACCGCGCACCGTCTTTTCTATTTTCTCG
>NZ_CAXTBY010000101.1:0-14575 GCF_964242245.1 uncultured Methylobacterium sp.
GCAAGGACCTCTACGCCCGCCTCGTCGAGATCGCCGGTGGCAGCGCCGGGCTCAGCGTCGCCGTCGCGCTGCCCGCGCCGGCCGAATCGACCGAGCCAGCCTCGGAAGCCGAGCGTCCCTCCAAGGCCGAGGCGCCCGCCGCGGCCGCACCCACTCCCTACGCGGATGAGCCTGGGGACACACCGGCCGTGACGCAGGAGGATGCCGCTCCCTCGTCCGCGGCGGCCGAGCCGAAGGACGCACCCGCAGCCGCCGTCGCGCCCCCGCGCCCCGGCGCGCACATCTTCGTCGGCGCGCCCCTGCCGGGCGAGCGCGACCAGATCGGGCTCGGCAGCATCGTCCTCGCTCATGAGGGGCCGGAGGACGGGTGGTGGGAGGCCGAGGTCATCGGCTGCAACGGTCGGGTCTTCTCCCTGCGCTGGCGCGACTTCCCCACCCAGCCGACGATCCTGCGCAAGGCCGGCGAACTCGCCCTGCTGCCCCCCGGCGAGGTGTAGGCCACCGCCTCAATGCCGCGCCCGAGCCGATCCGCGCGACCGGCTCGGGCGCCCCTCGCGACGGCGATCCGCCCGCACCAGCCATCCCGCTCCCTCACGCCCCTGAGGCTTCCATGACCGCCGCCATCCTCGATGCGGGCCGCATCGCCAAGCTCAACGACATCCTGCGCCGCACGCTCAGCGGCAGCACGCTCGTGCTCACCCCCGGCATCGCTGCCCTCGGCCGCGAGCGCCAGGGGATCATCCTCGACGCCGTCGCCGCGTTCGACAGCTTCAACGCCGACAACGACCCGCACCGCGAGCACGACTTCGGCGCCGTCGAGGTCGCGGGCGAGCGTGTGTTCTCGAAGATCGACTACTACGACCGCTCCGGGCACCACGCCTCCCCCGACCCGGCCGACACGAACGTCACGCGGCGCGTGCTTACCGTCATGCTGGCCGAGGAGTACTGACGTGATCGCCGCGACGATCATCGCCCCAGAGCTCTCAGCCGGTATCTCCGGCTTTCAGGGTGCGAGGGCGACCAGGCTTCCGGCCGGCGCGAAGTGGCATGGGCGGCGTGTCTTCCGCATCGGGTGCGCGAAGCAGGGCATCGATCTCGACGCCGAGCGCCCCCGCCAAGCGGTCCAGCACATCAACGGTCGGGTTCCGAACACCGCGCTCAATGCCGCTCAGGTACGGCGCGGCGACGCCGGCATCGACGGCAAGCGTCTCCTGCGACAGCCCGCGTTCGCCGCGCAGCCGCCTCAGGTTCCACGCGAGGCGCCCCCGTCCGCTCATGCGGTTCAGGCACGCAACTTGACCGCGTTAATCCATGAACTATTGGATATGGATTACGTTAGACATCGAGCCCCGTCCGCACGGGCAGGGAAGCCCGTCGAAGGGACCGGGCCAGACCGAGCGCGTGACAATGAGCTGTGCGACGCCGCGCCGTCGCACAGCGTCACCGGCGAGCGGACCCCGACGGAACGGCTGCGTGCTCATCAGCAACAACACAAGTTCGGGAGGGCAACGTGAACGAGAGTACCGATTCGCCGTTCGCGTGGATAATCCTCATAGGAGTGGTGGCCGCTTTTGCCGCCTGGGATCTCGCCAAGCGCAAAGGACTCAACAAGCGAAGCTGGGCCGCAACGTGCTTCTTCTTCGCTCCGGCCCTGATCGCGCTGGCTTTCGCGAAGTCGCAGCAGCGTCCTGGCGAGACCGAGGCGTTCCGCAACCGCTGGACCTCGCTCGCGGCCTACGATCCCGAAATCAAGGCCGCCGTGGAACGGCTGTCGGCGCTCGGCGCGGCGGCCGTCGATCAGTTCCGGATGGCCTACGCCGACGTCCAAACGAAGGAATCTATCCCCCTCATCGTCGCCGATATCGAGCGGCGCTGGGCGGCGGGTGAGGGTCTCAAACCGGAGGTTGATCCCTTCGAGCGGCTGGCCGAGCTGCACCGCCGTGGCGTCCTCAACGACGCCGACTACGAGGACCAAAAGCGGCGCCTGATGAAGCCGCGCCGGCCCAAGACCCTCCGGTCGGGCTGGTGGTGGAAGGCCCCGGCCCTGTTGTTCCTCGTCTTCCTGTTCTGGCCGCGCGGCACCCCGGCGGGCTTCCCGACCTGCGAGGCCAGCACGACGCGCGAGATCGTGCGCCGGGCCATCGAGGACGGCGAGGACGCCAAGGTCCGGAACACGCGGCTGCTCGCCCTCGATGAGGTCAAGGAACTCAGCCACGACCCGGGAAAGCCAGAGCGGTACTGCGCCGGCCTCGCCGCCCTGAACTCGGGCGACCGCCGCATCGCGTGGCGGCTGTTCCAGCGCGGCAACAACCTCTTCGTCGAGGTCTCCGGCTCGTAGCCCGCCCCTTCGCGCGACCACGCCTCATCCCCCCGTCACGCCCTCGGAGATACCTCGATGACCAATCGTCCTCGTGCGCTCGCGCTCGCCGCCGGTCTGCTCGCCCTCACAGAGCCAGCCGCCCAGGCAAGCACCATCACCGACTTCCTCGACCGCATCGGCGGCTGCCGAAAGCCGATGAGCGACAGCTTCTCCTACGAGGTCTCACCGTACACCCCGAAGCCCTACGGCAAGGCGCTCGCCGAGTGGACGGACCAGGATCTGGCCGACTTCCGCGCCTACTTCGTCGCCTGCCAGACGCGGCGGCCCGACTGGCAGAGCATGGGCGACTACAACCGCAACGATGCGATCCGCGTCATCGACACCGCGATGGCCGAGCTGCGCCCCAAGGTCGCCGAAGCCCGCGCCGCCGCCGAGCGGCAGCGCAGTGACGCTGCCTACGAGGCGGAGAAGCGCCGGCGCGAGGAGGACCAGCGGCGGGCAGAGGCTGAGGCGGCCGCGCAGCGTGCTCAGGCCGAGGGTGCAGCACAGACCGAGCGGACCCGCCGCAACGAGGAGGTCCGACAGAAGGCTTTGCCGCTTCTGAACGAGCTGCTGGCCTTCATGCAGAACGAGATCGACGCGCTGGCGCCCGAGCAGAAGCTTGCCCGCCTCGACGGCTACATCGCCCGGATGGAGGCGGTCGGCCGTGAGATTGGCGATGTGCCGGCGTCGAAGCCGCTTCTGACGATGCTGGAACCGACCCGCACGTTGCGCGATCAGGTTGCGGCGGAGCAGGCCCGCCAAGCGACCGCAGCGCGCCCCGTGCCGGACGCCAGGGACAGTGCTGGCGCCGGGGGCGGCCCTTACACCGATTTCGAGTGGATGGGGCAGCGCGCCATCATGGCGCTGACGAACCCGCTCCAGGGCGAGGACTTCCGAGCTTCGCTGTCCCAGGGCATCGACTTCAACGTCGGGGTGAGCGGCATCGAGCCGGCCGCCACGGGCTGGATGGTCCACCTCTCGGGCCGCCTGGGCAGCAGCGGCACGTCGGGCCAGGGCTTCTTCTGCCGCGTGGACGGCGCGGACACGGCGAGCCTTGCGGTGCTGCGCACGGTGACGCCGCCCTACGGCATCATCCATGTCACGGCGCCGCGGGCGGACGAGTATCTCCTCAACAGCAGCCCGCTGCGCATCCGCATCGTGTTCAGCCCCTGCCGGATCTCCACGCCCGACAATGGCCCGCGCCGCAGCACGCAGGGTAGTCGGACGAGCGGTCCAGCGGCTCCGAACACGCCGACGGCAACCGGCGGCTCATTGAGCGCACCGCCAGTCGCACCCTCGCCGCCAGACCTCCGCTGCCGGATCAATCCACCACGGCGCGGGCCGGAACGGGCGATGGCGCATCGCCTGCGGCAGGTCTGGGCGATCCCCGAAGCGTTGCGGGACGACGCGAGCCTGTGGCTGACCTTCGCCGTGACCCTCAACTTTGATGCCGAGATGGCCGAGGCGCCGAAGCTGCTGCGCTCGACCAGCCAGCGCGCGACGCCCGAGCAGTTGCAGGCGGCGGTCGAGGCGGCGCACCGCGCGATCCGCGAGAGCGCCCCGTTCCCGGAACTCGGTCAGCTTGCCGGCGGCACGATGCAGGTGGATATGACGCCGTGCGACTGATTGCGGGAGACTTCAGACCCTCATGGTTGCGCGGTGCCCCGCGAGGACGACCGCGCACGGGCCGATGAGGGTCGAGTGGCTCGACGAATGGCTCTGCCCGAGACCCTTTCGGAGTACAGGTTGGAGAGGTGCTGGGAAGCGCAAGTAGATCAGGATCAGCGGTTGGTGAAGCGGGCGTTTCCGAGCCCGGTGCCGACCGTCAGCGCCCCCCAACGCTCGACATCGCGCATGAAGGGCACCTCGCTGAGCCCTTGGACGACGGCATCGTTGTGCAAGCAGATCCGGGTCGGACGCCCGCCGAGCTCCGGAAGCGCCTCTCTCAGGGCTCGAACCAGGTTGAAGCCCTGCGCCTCCCAGTCTCCGCCGGGGAGGTTCTGACCGCCGCGGATGACCGTTCCGTCACGGTCGATGAGCCCAGGGCAGCCGATGCCGATGAAGGGCGCCATGCCGACGCCCGCCGCCCGAGCCTCGGTGAGCAGGTCACGGAGCAGGCCGACCAGGGTCGCGACGGCCCCGTCCCGCGTCGCGTCCGGGTCATCCCTGTGGCACCAGAGCTTGGACTGCCACACCTCGGCCCGTGACAGGTCAGCGGCGCTGCCGCGTTCGGTCAGGACGACGCCGGCCCGCACCTTCGTGCCGCCGATGTCCACCGCCAGGATGGCCTCGCCCGCGTCGAGCAGAGCAGGCGGCATGAGGTGGACCGCCCCGATCAGGCCGGCCTCGTCGGGATGATGGCGCATGGGTGTGAGACGAACGGCACCACCGACTCGCAGGAGAACACTGGCCCGTCCGATGGCGAGCTCCCCGAGCCGGCCGTCCCGGAAGCCGCCGCCCACCGCGATCCGCTCGGTTCCGGTCCAGCCGTCCATGCGCAGGAAGCGCCGGGTGGTCGTGGCGATTTCCTGCGCGAAATCTTCCAGGGTGCCCATGATGACGCCGGCGGCCTCGGGATCGCCCTCGGCCAGCACCGAGTTCAGATGCCCCCGGTCGTAGTGACCACCGGTCGCCCTGGCGAGGGGATCGCTGGAAGCTCCGCTCTCACCCAGAGGCCGCAGGCGCTCCCGCCAGTCCTCCAGCATGGCCTGGAAGGCTCGGCTGCTGGCGCGGTCGCCGAGGAAGCCGCCGGTCTCGTCGTGCAGTTCGGCGTTGTAGCAATCGACCGTGACGGCCGCGAGCCGAGCGGCGCCGTGGGCGGGATCGTCTGGCTGGTTCGACATTGAACGGCGGCCCTGGTTCGAGACAACCCTAGGCGTGCCCCATGACGAGCCGACGAACGCCCACCGGCGGCATCGGCCGTGCGCGGAGCCCGCTCGACCCGGACGTTCGCGCTGGCCGTGTCCACGCCGAGTGCCGCCAGGGGTTCGCCCAAAACCTGGCGGTAAATGCCCGCGCGGCCGCAACCGCGCGGGCTGAAGTCATTGGAAGGATCGCGGGCCTGGATCGCAGCCGGACCCTCGGCCTCATGCGCTGCGCCCCTACGGCCTCCACGAGGTATGAGCCGACGTCTTGACGGGCCTCGTTCGGGGAAATTTCCGGGTCCTCGGTCCGTCCTGTCCCCGTTAGCAGGGACCCGATGGCGCTCTGAGGCCCTGCCAGTCCGTGGCTCAGGCTCGCCTTTACCGAAGTCCGCCAAGACTCATCCGTGCGTCGCGGCGGGCCGCGGGGCGGCCTCATCGGAGATGCCGACCTTGGCCCAGACGTAGATCGCTAGCAGTGCCACCGGGATGCCGATCAGCGACGTCCAGACGAAGAACCAGGTGAAGCCCGTCCGCTCGATGGCGAAGCCCGAGAAACCCGCCAGCACGCTGCCCGGGAAGGCGCACAGCGACGTCAGCAGCCCGAATTGGCTCGCCGCATGGTCAGCCGAGGCGAGGGTTGACATGTAGGTTATCAGAACGACCGACGCGAAGGCGTAGGCGAAGCCGTCGACGCCGACGGCGACCGCGAAGGTCCAGAAGGCCGTCCCGCCATCGCCCCCGTGCGCAGCGAGGTAGGCCAGGCTCAGGTGCGAGGCCGAGCCTGCCACCGTGCCGATCAGGAGGCTCGGCAGCATCCCAATCCGGGGGATGAGGGCGCCGGCCAGGAACGTGCCGCCGAGCGCGATCCAGAAGCCGAACAGCTTGGTCACGGTCGCGATGTCGGTGTTGGAGAAGCCCTGGTGCTTGAACAGCGGCACCGCCATCGCGCTCGCGACGTAGCCCGGCATCCGGAAGCCGGCGACGAGCAGCAGGATGACCGGCGCCGTGGGGCCGAGCCGGGTCAGGAACTCCCGGATCGGCGCCCAGATCGTCTCGACGAAGCCCGCTTCGGGGAGGTGGGCGGCCTTGTCCGAGGGCGGCTCGGGCGCGAGCACGGCCGCGAGCGTGCCCGCGAGCATCAGCGCGCCCATGCAGAGGTAGGCGCCGCGCCAGCCGATCCGGTCGGCCAGGAACAGGGCGCCCGCTCCCGCCGCGAGGTTGCCGACCCGCCAGCCGATCTCCGTCCAGGACGAGAGCACGGCCTGCTTCTCGGGGGGCCGGACGCTGGTGATGCGCCAACCGTCTATGACGAGGTCGAGCGTCGCGCCGGCGAAGCCCAGGGCCAGCGAGAACACGACCGTCCAGGCGAGCAGGTGCGCCGGGTCGCCGAAGGCGACGCCGGCGAGCGCCGCCGCGACGCCGAGCTGCGCGGCGACGATCCAGCCGCGTCGTCTGCCGAGCAGACGCCCGAGGACGGGCGCGTCGTACCGGTCCAGGAACGGCGCCCACAGGAACTTGAACTTGTAGGCCAGCGTCAGCTCGCTCAGCAGGCCGATGGTCGCGATGGAGATCCCGGCGTCGGACAGCCAGGCCGATTGCGTCGAGTAGACGAGCAGGAACGGGATGCCCGACGTGAAGCCGAGCCCGAGGGCCGGGGCGATCCGCCGGTCGGTGAACAGGGCGGACCAGAAGGGCGTCGGTTCAGGTCTCGTGACGGCCGTTGAAGTCATGCCCGATCTCCTCAGCTCCTAGCCGGACAGTACGGACCCGGGCTTACGACAACCTCATGAACTGGAAGCGCGAGCGGCCGTTCCTTACCCCGGCTTTGGTTCTCTTCCGCCTTGTCCCGCCTCAATCAGGTCTGATCGAGACGCACGGCGTACACGCGATCCTTTGGCATGTTCGCGCGAAGCTTGGCCTGACACTGCAACGGGCCGGCATTGGTCCAGAGCCGGCCGGCGGCCTTGAGCTCGCGAAGCATGGCGAGACCCGCATCGCCGAAGGCGGCATCCCACTGGGCCTTGCGCAGCATAAGGTACAAGCCGTTGCCGTGCCGGCTCGCCAGGAATCCTGGCGTGGCGTCGAGGGCGGCCTTGTCTAGATCAGGATAGATCCCATCGCGCAGGTCGATCAGCTTCGACCGCCCCCGGATGACGTATTGCTGCACCCGCTCCCCGGCCGTTCGCGGCGCAGCCACCGGCTCCGGTGGGGCCGCTTGGCGCCGGTACACCTCCAAGATGCGCGAGCCGACGTGATCGAGCGGCAGGATGCCCCAACGGCGGGCGAAATGCGCCGCCACGTAGGCGAGGGCGAACTTGTCGCCGGCGCGAGCGGCAGCCTTGTCTTCCGCGCCAGCGAGCCCAGCCCGACGGCGAAAGGCGTTTAGGTTCCGCACCATGCGGCGCTTCAGCAACGCCCGGCCGAGGGACGTTGCGAGGCGGCGCTCAAGCTCGGCCGTGAAGGCACGAGCCGCATGGCCATGATGCTCTGTCGCGACCTGAACGACCTCGTCCGCGGCCGCCTTGCTGGTCGCGCATCCGGGTGGCAAGCGGTCGAACACACCATAGCGCGAGGCCGCGGCCGGGATCGTGGCGACCCGCACGCCGATGGCTTCCGCCTCGGCCGGCGGCAAACCGCGCATCACATCCGCCAGGGCAATGTTGGTGGAGCTGAGGAAGGCGAAACGGTAGCGGGTGGCGGGCCGGTCGTGACGCTCCTTCTCGATCCCATGCGCCAGCTTGAACATGGCCCGGGCCAGGGTATGCCGAAGGTCGGCACCTCCGCCCTCCAGGTACTCGCTGATCTCATCGAGGAGCAGCACGCTGTCATTGGCCTCGGCCATCGGGCGCTCCAGCCCGTTCACGGTGGTGTTCCAGTGACGGACGAGATCGGAAGGCGCGCCGTGAACCGACGCCGCAAGCTTGAGCAGGACGCTCTTGCCGAGGGTAGTGACGCCGAGCAGCTCGAAGCCTGGATTGTCGTCGAGCTCGGGCACAAGGCGGGGCAGAAGAGGAACGAGGGCGCAGGCCAGGACGAACGTGAGCAGCGCCTGTTCGTTGGCCAGGCGGCGCACCTCCGACTTCCACGTCTCAAACGAGCCCTGAGGGGCACCTGAGGACTTCGGGTTGGAGCGGACATCAATGGCCGGCACGCCGAAGAGCTTGGCCGGAATGGGGTCCCCGGCTCGGATGAAATGCGGCCCCTGCCAGCCGGAGGTCTCGACGATATAGACCTGCTCGGCCGCCTTCGCCCGCTCAGCCTCAGCCTTCACATGGTTGCGGGCAGGCAGCGTGACGATCAGCACGCCCTGCCTGTTGAGGTGCGCGAAGAATCCACCCTCATTCGCGAGGAGGTCGGCGACGGAACCCGTGGCCGTCCCACCGTGATAGCTGACGCGCAACCACGATTGGCCGTGCTGATCCAGGCATTTGACGACCGAGGGACGACTACCCTCGCTCGCACTCGGCACCTTGGGTACAGGGCGGACAATCACCTGCTTTTTGCTCTGGGGTGGCATGGTTCCTTCCTAAAGGTAGCTCGGGAAAGGCCGGGAAAAGAGGTCGGGGTCTGCGGGCAGAAAACGTACATGGCTTTGCCGCCGATCACGCATGGCAGCAGCCTGCGAGCGCGTGACACGCCCCGCTTCCACGGTGGAAAAGCCTTGATGGCGCAGAGAGGACCTGATGATCAGCCACAACACTACGACCACCGGCTACGATGCGCAAGCCGCTATGCCATTCTCAGCGAGAAATGCGGGAAAAGTGGGAAATTAGCATCCACGGCCGGGGCGGACCCTCCGGTTCAGGGAGGCGGCGGGAAAGTCGAGACCGAGCCTGACATCTGGGAGCCGCTGCACTTCCTTTTCCCGGCCAGGGATGACGCGGGAAAGCGACCGCTCAGGCCGTCCGGCTCGCGTTCCCTTGGAGCGTGAGCGTCCCGCCCCCGATGCGACAGCCACGCAGCATCAGCAGATCGCCAAAGCTTTGCCGGTCGATCCACATCAGCCATTCCGCGAGCCGGGGATTGGGGATGCGCTGCCGACGCGGATGGCGTCGCCACACGCCGTCCTTCATGTAGCTTGGCTTCGATGGCCAAAAAGCTTGGCCGAGGTAGTAGGACACGCGTCGCTCCGGGTCCTTTAGGGAGAGCACCCGGATGGGCTGGCGGACGAAGCCCGGCGCCGTCGGGTCGCCGCGGCGATAGATCGGCAGGGCCTTGAGTTGCCTGAGGAGGGGAACCAAGCCGCCGGTCGCAACGACGTGCAAGTGAAGCTGGTAGGTGTCGTGGCTGGGATCGTAGTCGCCGTGCAGGAAAGCGATGAGCCAGCCGTCGGCATCCTTGAGGCCGGCACGGACAAGCTGTTGCCGAAATCGCTCCAGGTACTGCTTAGGTTTGATCGCCGGCAGATCGCGACCACGAATCCGCCAGTCCCGCGGGATGATCGTGACGAGCCCCACCTCGGCCGCCGGATTGTCGCGGATCAGCTTCAGCACTGCGCCGACGAACCGGAGGCGGAAGCGGCGCATGTAGGCGGCCGAGGCAAAGGTCTGGGCTGGGGGGCCACCTCCCGCCGGCCGCTTGAGGCGTATCGCGAGGTCACGGGCGTCGTGTACGCTGTAGATCTTCACAGGTCGGGGCGCGCTAGGGCGCAGGGTCCCATCGGCCCAAAGTTTTAGGGTCTCGCGCCGTAGACGGTCCTCCGCGCGCGCCGTGCGCTGCTGCTCGAAGCCGCCTTTGTCCCGACCGATCTCATCGGCTGGTTTAGCTTTGAGTTGATGCTGAAGATTGTAGGGATATTGGGGGTAGTAGAGGCGCTTAAGCTTGAACGCGCGGTCGTCGAGATCGCCATAACCTGCGGCTGTTTTCTCAAAGCGCATTGTTGGAATGCTTTCAACCTCTCTCGACCTTTGCCGCCTGTTGTGCTGGCTCGGGTCAACCCGAAGCAGCAGCGGAGGTTTCGCGTCCGAGGAATTGGCTAGACGGTCGGCACAAAATGCTGGTACAAAGCAAGCGATTGCCCGAACGAAACATCGTTGATTTTACAGGGTTTTCTGCTCTGGCGGTACAGTCCCCCCCTCTCCGCCAAGACCCTCTGTGCGCTAAGGGGAATTTAGCGGAACGATCGTCCAGCCCCACCAACTACCCCACCGCTCGACATTCGCACGCCCTCTCCGGCCCCGATCCCCGCTCGGCGATCCGTCTCGGCAGTTTCCTGTCGAGGCGCGCGCGATGACCGAGGAATGCCGAACTGCCGGTTCAGCAAGACCGACGCAGGCCTGCTGATCTGTCGGCGCTACCTGCCAACCGCGGTGCCCAACCGGACCTCCGCGTTCCCCTGCGTCGGCCGGAAAGACCGCGTGGGACATCGCCGCGATTCTGTCGATCTCCTCCCGGACGGTGGAGCAGCACCTCGCCAGCGCCGCGCGCAAGCTCGACACGGTCAGCCGGGTCCAGTGCGTGGCCGAAGCGATCCGGCGAGGGCTCATCGCCTGAACCGATAAAAGTCTATCCGTAAATTTACGGATGCCCGGCTGAGCCTAAACTAGAGATTATTTCTGCAGTTTACGCGGAGGTGTCGGCCGTGTTTCGACTGATAACGGGTGATATCGACACCGATTTTCCTGACTTTACGGATAGAATATACAGATTTCGTCATGGCTTCTTCGTCGATCATCTGAAGTGGGAGGCTTGCCGCAAGCCCGACGGGCGAGAGCGCGACCAGTTCGACGGCCCAGGCTGCGTCCACGTGGTAGGGGAGGAGTTCGAGGAGATCGTCGCCTACGCGCGCCTCCTGCCGACGACGCGCCCGCACCTCGTCAGCCATGTCTACCCGGAGATCATGCAGGGCACGCCATTGCCCACTGGCCCGCGGCTCTACGAGTGGACCCGGCACGCCGTCGCGCCGCGCAAGCGCGAAGGCCGGGGCGCCCGAGAGTTTACGAAAGCCCACTTCGCGGCCGTAGCACGCGCTGCGGAGGCGGTCGGGATCGAGGCCCTGCTGGTGCAGACCCATCCGATGCTGTCGGACCGGGTCATGGACATGGGTTGGGATGTGGAGCCGCTGGCCCTGC
Source organism: uncultured Methylobacterium sp. (assembly GCF_964242245.1). NCBI lineage: Bacteria > Pseudomonadati > Pseudomonadota > Alphaproteobacteria > Hyphomicrobiales > Methylobacteriaceae > Methylobacterium > uncultured Methylobacterium sp. The sequence goes on from NZ_CAXTBY010000101.1 coordinate 11,298, forward strand.
CGACCACCTACGACGGCGGGCTGGTCCTGCCGATCATCGCGCGCCTGACGCCGCATACCCTTGCCACGGCGCAGATGGCGCTCGCCGCGCACGGATCTGAACTCGCCGTCGATGGTCGCCGGTCGCCATCGCCTGCACCGGCTCTCCCGGACCGTCTCGTGGCGTGACCCGGTCGGCACGCCCCCTCTTGAGCCGCGCCGCATCGATGGATCAGGATCGAGAACGCCCGGACGAATGGATCGAGCGGGCCGTCGCGCAGGCCTGCGCCCTGCGCGAGACGGTCCGCCACCATCCGGACCTGCGCGAGCTGGTCGACGTGATCCTTCTCGACCTTGGCGCCAAGGTCGGCCGTTACCCGAAACCACTGGAAACCGAGATCTGATGCCATCGCGACCTTCGCAAAGCGTGCTGTTCTTTCGGCTCTACCGCGAGGTGACCGTGCCGCTCTACGCCGACATGGTGGCGCAGATCTGCGCCTCGCCGGACCTGCCTTTGGAGCTCGCGACGATCATGGAGGATATCGGGCACGAGTTCATCGGCTTCGGCTCGGCACTCAACGCCGAACTTGTGCGGCGCGGCCTCCTTGATGAGGTCGCCGACGCGGATCAGACCGTCGAGGCGCGGATCGATGCCTTGGTGGAGGAGATCACGGCCCGCCGAGAGCCGCCCCGGTCGCGTGGGGCGGGCCGCCTCCTATCGCAAGCCTCAACCCAGCAAGCGCTGAAGGCCGCTCTGGTGATGGCCTTGGATCTCCCGTCCGCGCGGCAGTTCTTTGTGGGCGCATCCCCCCGTGAAGCGGCGGCCGATTGATCGTGAACGGGCGATCCGGTGCGGGCAACCCGCAAGCGCTCGTTGCGTCCTGGCTCGGCCGGCCGGCGGATATGATCCGCGGTGGGCTTGGGAGGCCTTGGAGCGGCTGACCGGGAGCGCGTGGGCGCACGAAAAACCCGCCGCGGCGGGTGCCGGGCGGGGCCGTAGGTCGTCATCCTGGCTATAAAACTTTGACTGTCGGAATTCTCGCACCCTCGAGCGCATAGATGGGCGCCTGCGTACCGCGCAACTTTCTGCGTAGTCGCTCGACGGGTCGCGTAACGAAGCGTTCTAGGACGATAGCCAGCACGACCGCCAAGATCACGATCGCCACGTCAACCGCCCACGGCGCCAGGATCGGGATCTTGTGCCCCACAGCTCGTACGGCAACGATGACCAGCCAGTGGCAAAGGTACAGAGGATAGGACAGGTCGCCGATCCACACGTCCCACGGACGGCTACGTTGGAATGCCATCAGTCCGGGGAGCGCGAGAACAAGAGCGAAGATCAGGAGGAAGGACGCGCCGTAAAGGCCGATCTCGATCTGCGGAACCGCCGCAAACGCAGCGAATGTCAGCAGAACGGAAGCAACACCCCATGCCGGGGCACGCACGGACGCCGCGACGACTGGTGCCAGAATCTGCTCCGACAGCGCGCCCAGCAGGAACACCCAAAGTTCGAATGGAAAGAACCGGAAAGACCACGGATCGTGTTGCAGACCCCATCCCCATGCCATGAATTTGGCCAAAAACGACGCAGTAAGGATTGTGACGAGGATGGCTCTACGACGCATGATGAAGGGGGCAAGAGCGTAGAAGGTCAGTTCCGTTCCTAAGCTCCATGCCGGGGGCACGAGTGCATAGCCCCAGAGTTGCGGGTCCGTCTGTCGGAAATCCGCTGTCGGCGCGAGACCTCCGTGATCCTGTTGCAAGAACAATAGCCAGTCCTGACCGAATAGGAGAACGTTGCATGCGATCAGAAAAACTTTGGTAGGTATATTCAAACTCGAAAATCCTGCGAGCCATTCTGCTCGCGTAACCCAAAGCAGTAGTGTTGCAATCGCGACGACAAAATAAATTGGATAGATGCGCAGCGCGCGGTTTACGAAGAACTTTTTCTTGTCCTTGTATGCTGGCTGCATCCTTAAAATGTAGGAAATCAAAAAACCACTGATCGCAAAAAAAAGTTCTACGGCGACGTCGCCACCAATCAAGAAGGCAGAGGGGCGTGTATGGCCAATCAGGACGACCATCGCGAGGACGAAGCGCACAATCCCCATCAGAGCACCACGAGTGTTAGGGGCGATCGACCACGAGGGACACGTCCCGCAACACCAAACAAGTACCGCGCTGAGCCGGAACATAAAAATTCCGGCTCAGCGCGAGGCTGGCTGGGCTTTTAGCTTTCTCGGTCGTTGGGGATGGGTCAGTCAGGAATCAGCCGTGTATAGACTGTGGCAAGCCGCCCGTATGCCAGAAATCGCCGATCCAGGGGCGAAGCCCGTCGACAAAGGGCCGGATGTCCGGTCGCGTGACAAGCAACAAGCCGACCAGTAACATCGCGAACCCGACGCCGGCCCCGAGCGCAATGCGGTTGCGGCGGGGCACCGTACCGTCGACCGCGCCCGGGGCGCTGACATGCAGCACCACGGCGATCGCCGAGAGCAGGACTCCGGGCGAGATGATCTCGGCGTTCAGGAGCCACTCCGAGGGCGCAAGCCGGTAGACGATCGAGTAGACGTCCTGCCAGAAATGGGACGCGAAGCCGATCCAGATGCCGACCACCAGGAAGTCGCTTCGCTTCGGGGTCGCGGTCTTCAGTGCCAGCCACGCGTCGGACCCGTAGACGTACAGCAGCGCCATGTAGAACCCAGCGGCGAGCACGCGCGTCGCCAGGATCATGTCGGCGTTCGGCACGAAGGCGTTGATGCCCTGATATCCGAGAAAGAGCGCGGCGACGCACAGCAGGATGGTCTGCCGGATACGGTCCGGTCGGTTGAGTCCTAGGGCCTGCGCCCAACTCAAGGCTTCCGTCCTAGGGCCTGTCGTGACTTCATCCAATCGAGGGGGGCGGCGAGGCAGAGGACGCCTGTGAAGCTGAGGGCGGTCTTCTCGTAGCCGGTGGCGACGGCGCGCCATTCTTTGAGGCGCGCCCAGAGCCGTTCGACGATGTTTCGGTTGGTGTAGACCCGGTCCGGGCAAGCGAGTGGCGCCTCGTTGCGCTTGGTCGGGATCGCCGGGCGAGCGCCCGTGTTCCAGATGGGGTCGCGGAAGCGATGGCTGGAGTAGCCGCGGTCGCCCACCACCCACTTCGGCACGCCGGGCAGTTGATCGAGCAGCCGGGCGGCATGCTGCCAGAACTGCCTTGCCTGGAAGATGTAGCCGTCGCGGTTGCCTGCGGCGCGCGTTCGCCGTGCTGGAGACGGCCAAGGGCATCGCGCTCGATCTGACGACCATCCCGGCCGAGGA
>NZ_CAXTBY010000102.1:0-14334 GCF_964242245.1 uncultured Methylobacterium sp.
GCGCGGTGAAGAACCGCTTCGGGCCGACCGACGAGATCGGCGTGTTCGAGATGACGGATATGGGCTTGGCGGAGGTGCCGAACCCGTCCGCGCTGTTCCTGGCCGGCCGCGACCATCAGGCGGCCGGCACCGCGGTCTTTGCCGGCATGGAGGGCACGCGGCCCTTGCTCGTCGAGATCCAGGCGCTCGTCGCGCCCTCTTCGCTCGGCATGCCGCGCCGGGCCGTCGTCGGCTGGGACCCGAACCGGCTCTCGATGGTGCTCGCGGTGCTGGAGGCCCATGGCGGCATCCGGCTCGGCACCCACGACGTCTACCTCAACGTCGCGGGGGGCTTACGCATCACCGAGCCCGCGGCCGACCTCGCGGTGGCGGCAGCCCTCGTCTCCTCGCTGTCGGGCGCGGTTCTGCCGCCGGAGACGGTCTATTTCGGCGAGATCGGCCTGTCCGGCGCGATCCGCCCGGTGGCGCAGGCGGGCGCGCGGCTGAAGGAGGCCGAGAAACTCGGCTTCGCCAAGGCGCTCACGCCGCAGGGTCGGGCCGAGACCAATGACCGCGCGCTGACGACGGAGAGCCTGCGCCACATCGCCGACCTCGTGGCCGGCATCAGCTCGGGCGGTCCGCGCCGGGCGGCCGCGGGACGTGGGCGAAGGGCGGTCCAGGACGCGGACGATCTCTGAGCGGGGGATGGTCGCGCCGCAAAGGTGACGGCCGAGGTTGTCCGGGCTATAGAATGGTGCGTCCCGGCAGCGTCGCAGACCCGTGGCAACGCTCGCGTGCAGCCTGAAGCGATCCGATCCGCAATATGCCGTTCTCCGTCCTCGACCTCGTGGTGCTCGGCATCGTCGTGATCTCGGCGCTGCTCGCGGCCGTGCGCGGCGTCACCCGCGAGGTGCTGGCGATCATCGCCTGGGTCGCGGCGGCCGCGGTGGCGTGGTCGCTCCACCCGATGCTGCTGCCGACGGTGAAGCAGCACGTGACCAGCGATACGGTGGCGCTGGTCGCCTCGATCGCGGCGATCTTCCTCGGCACCCTGATCGTCGTCTCGATCATCACCGTGAAGATCTCGGACGTGGTGCTCGATTCGCGCATCGGCGCCGTCGACCGGTCGCTGGGCTTCCTGTTCGGCGCCGCCCGCGGCTTCCTGATCTGCGTGATCGGCTGGGTGTTCCTGTCCTGGCTGGTCCAGGGCAAGGTGCCGGACTGGGCGGCGCAAGCCCGCTCGCGCTCGATGCTGGAGAAATCCGGCGACGCCCTGGTGGCGCAACTGCCCGAGAACCCCGAGGGCTTCCTGAAGCAGTTCAAGAAGCCGAAGGTCGACACGCCGCAGAACGAGCCGGTCGAGGCCCCGGCCGAGACCGAGACGCCGGCCGGTCGCCGGACGGAGACGGCCACCCCACCCGCGACGCCACCGCGACGCTGACCTGCGCCCGAAGACCGTCCCGTGCGCCCTCGGGGCGCTTGGTTGCGGGACCGCCAGCGTCTAGATAACCGGCGCGTCGACGGCGCCGGATGCAAGGCTTCCCGGTTCGTCCGGACCGTCGGCAACGAGGATCGATTCCGGCATGGCACATCGCTCCGCGTCCGACCCGTCCGATCTCGACTGGGACGGCGACACGCTGCGCGAGGAATGCGGCGTCTTCGGCATCTTCGGGCACCCGGACGCGGCGGCGATCGTGGCGCTGGGCCTTCACGCCCTGCAGCACCGCGGCCAGGAGGCGGCGGGCATCGTCGCCTTCGACGGGGAGGTGTTCCACTCCGAGCGGCGCCCCGGCCTCGTCGGCGATTCCTTCTCGGACGGCAGCACCATCGCGCGGCTGAAGGGTCGTTCGGCCATCGGCCACGTGCGCTACTCGACCACCGGCGGCACGATCCTGCGCAACGTGCAGCCGCTGTTCGCCGAGCTTGCCGGCGGCGGCTTGGCGGTGGCCCACAACGGCAACCTGACCAACGCCCTCTCGATCCGCCGCGACCTCGTGCGCGAGGGCGCCATCACGCAGTCGACCTCCGACACCGAAGTCATCCTGCACTTGGCCGCCCGCTCCCGCAAACCCCGCATCATCGCCCGCTTCATCGACGCGCTCCAGGCGATCCAGGGCGCCTACGCGATCGTGGCGCTGACCAACAAGAAGCTCATCGGCGCCCGCGATCCGCTCGGCATCCGCCCGCTGGTGATCGGCGAACTCGACGGGCGCTACATGCTCGCGTCCGAGACCTGCGCTCTCGACATCATCGGCGCGAAGTTCGTGCGCGACGTGGAGAACGGCGAGATCGTGGTGATCTCGGAGGACGGCATCGAGTCGATCCGCTTCGCGGACCGGGTGCCGATGCGGCCGTGCATCTTCGAGTACATCTACTTCGCGAGGCCGGATTCGGTGGTGAACGGCCGCAGCGTCTACGCCGTGCGCAAGAACATCGGCCGCGAACTCGCCCGCGAGGCGCCGGCGGCGGCCGACATCGTCGTGCCGGTGCCGGATTCCGGCGTACCGGCCGCACTCGGCTTCGCGCAGGAGACCGGCATCCCGTTCGAGATGGGGATCATCCGCAACCACTACGTCGGGCGGACCTTCATCCAGCCGACGCAGTCGGTGCGCGAACTCGGCGTGCGGATGAAGCACTCGGCCAACCGGGCCGCCATCGAGGGCCGCCGGATCGTGCTGGTCGACGACAGCTTGGTCCGCGGCACGACCTCGGTGAAGATCGTGCGGATGATGCGCGAGGCCGGTGCGGCCGAGGTGCATTTCCGGATCGCCTCGCCGCCGATCACGTTCCCCGACTTCTACGGCATCGACACGCCGGAGCGCGAGAAGCTGCTCGCCGCGACCCACGACGTTGAGGGCATGCGCCGCTACATCGGCGCGGATACCCTGGCCTTCCTCTCGATCCCCGGCCTGTACCGGGCGATGGGCGAGCGGGAACGCGACGAGGCCTGCCCGCAGTACACCGACCACTGCTTCACCGGCGACTACCCGACCGGGCTGACGGATCTGGCGATCGCCGGGCCGAAGCGCCTTGCCATGCTCGCCGAAGCCGATTGAGGCCTGCGGATGGCTGAGACCGTTCTCGACGGCCGCGTCGCCGTCGTCACCGGCGCCTCGCGCGGGATCGGGCGCGCCGCGGCGCTGGCGCTGGCGGAGGCCGGCGCGCACGTGATCGCGGTGGCGCGCACCCAGGGCGCGCTTGAGGAGCTCGACGACGCGATCCGACGCGTCGGATCGAGCGCGACCCTCGTGCCCCTGGATCTGACCGACTACGACGGGATCGACCGGCTCGGCGCGGCGATCAACGAGCGCTGGCGCCGCCTCGACATCGTCGTCGGCAACGCCGGCATCCTCGGCAACCTGATGCCGATCGGGCACATCACGCCCAAGGTCTGGGGTCAGGTGATGGACCTCAACGTCACGGCCAACTGGCGCCTGATCCGCTCGCTCGACCCGCTGCTGCGGATGTCGGATGCGGGCCGCGCGATCTTCGTGACCTCGGGGGCGGCCGGCAAGTGCCGGGCCTACTGGGGGCCCTACTCGGTCTCGAAGGCGGCGCTGGAGGCGCTGGTGCGGACCTATGCCGCCGAGAACGAGACCACGAACGTCAAGACGATGCTGCTCAACCCCGGCCCCTTGCGCACGGATATGCGCCGTGCGGCAATGCCCGGCGAGGACCCGGACACGCTCAGGACCCCGGAGGACCTCGCCCCGCACTTCGTGCGGCTGGCGAGCCCGACCTCGACCGACAACGGCAAGATCTACGATTTTCCGAGCGACCAAGTTCTGACACCGCAAGCGCCCCGTTAAGGGGGTCCGGGGCCTGCGGTCCCGGCGGGATTCGAGCGGCGCCCGCCTCTTTATCCGGATGTTTCCATGATCGACGTGCGCTGCATGTGCGCCATCGGCCAACGCGGCCAGCTCGGGCTGAACGGGCACCTGCCCTGGGAGGGCAACACCGATCCGCTCTTCGTGGAAGACGTGACGCGGTTCTTCGCACTGACCCAGGGCCACGTGCTGATCGCCGGGCCGAAGACGGTCGCATCCGTGCCCGCGTTCGCCTTCCGCGACCGCACCATCGACGTGATCCGCTCGCACGAGGACCCGCAAGCGGTGCTGGCGCGCTATCCCGGCCGACGCGTCTTCGTCGGCGGCGGCATCGCGGTGTGGAACGTCTACGCGCGCTACATCCAGACCTGGGACATCACGCGTCTTCCCTACGACGGCGAGGCCGACCGCTGGTTCGACCCGGCTTGGCTGGTGGGCGGGGCGCTGCGGGCGTAGCAGGACCGTTCGGCGCATTGCCGCGCACGTGCCGCAGCCTGAGTATCCGATGACCTCCGCCCCGTACCGCTTCGGCATCGAAGAAGAATACTTCCTGGCCGATGCCGAGACGCGCGGCACGCCGCGGCGCTCGGTCAAGCCGTTCCACGTCGCGGCGGCCCAGCGCCTGCCCGAGATCGGGCGCGAACTGCTGCAATGCCAGGTCGAGGTCTGCACGCCGCCGGTCGCGGACTTTTCCGAGGCCTGCGCGTCGCTGGCTCAGCAGCGCGGGGCGCTCGCCGACCTCGCCGCCGAGCACGACTTGCTGATCTTCGCCGCCGGCACGCACCCGGTGGCCGACTGGTCGCGGCAATTGCCGACCAAGGGCGACCGCTACCGCGGCATCCTGCGCGACGTGGGCCTTCCCGGCCGGCGGAGCCTGATCTGCGGCATGCACGTCCACGTCGAGGTTCCGGACGCCGACGGCCGCGTCGACCTGATGAACCGGCTGCTGCCGTTCCAGCCGCTGCTGCTGGCGCTCTCGGCCTCCTCGCCGTTCTGGCAGGGCAGGCCGACGGGGCTCAGTGCCTACCGGCTCAGCGCCTTCGGAGAGCTGCCGCGCACCGGCCTGCCCGCGCTGTTTCCCGGCGCCGCCGATTACGCGCGCTACGTGCGGATCATGACGGGCGCCGGTGCGATCCGGGACGCGAGCTTCCTGTGGTGGTCGCTGCGGCCCTCGATCAAGTTCCCGACGCTGGAACTGCGCATCGCCGACAGTTGCACCCGGCTCGCCGACGCCTTGACGATCGCGGCCGTGTTCCGCTGCCTCGTGCGGCTCGCGGTGCGCAGGCCCGCCTTCAATGCCGGGCTCGACGGGGTCTCGCGGGCGCTGGCCGAGGAGAACCTGTGGCGCGCGCAGCGCAACGGCGTCGGGGCGGCGCTGATCGACGAGGCGCTGGAGGTGGCGCTGCCCTTCGCGGAAGCGCTCGAAGCGCTGCTCGCGCTGATCGCGGAGGACGCCGCGGCGCTCGGCTGCACGGCCGAGGTGGCGCACGCCCGGACGATCGCGGCGCAGGGCACCAGCGCCGACGGTCAGGTCGCCGCCTTCGAGGCCGCCCGCGAGGCCGGACTTACCGACCGGCAAGCGCTCGACAAAGTGGTGGACTGGCTAGCCGAGACCTCGCGCCGATCATGACCGCGTCGTCCGTCGAATCGAGGCCGGGAGGTGGCCGAGCAGCGCTCACAGGACGCACCGGCATGGCACCTGCACGCGTCCTCTGCCTCGGCTACAGCGTCACCGAGGAGATCGGCTACGTGGAGCGGGCCGGCGCGCTGGCGGCAGCGGACGGCGCCGATCTCATCTTCCTCAAGTCCGGCTGGGGCGGCCACAGCGTTCACGCCATCGCCTACATGATCGACGAGATCTTGGAGGCGATCGCCTGCGACGCGGTCCTGCTCGAACTGTTCACCGGCAACGTGCGCTACTACGATCGTGAGACGTTGCGTTTCTATCTCGATCAGATCCTCGGGGTCACGGCGCGCCACGACCTCCCCGTCGCCTTCCTGAACCTGTTTCAGGCCGGCGTCGACTACGCGACGGAGACCGTCGCCGGCCTGCTCGACGACTACGAATCCTGCCTCGGCATCCCGGTCCTCGACCTCGCCCGGAGTCTGGCCGGAGCCGACGCGGCGGAACGCGCGCTTTGCTTCAAGGACGGCACGCACGTGACGCCGGCCGGCGCCGACCTCTACGGCAGGCACGTCTACGACTTCGTGCGGCGGCAGCGGTTCGGTGCAGCCTATATCCCCCATTTCCGGAGGCTTCCGAGCCTGTTCGCGCCGCTCAAGCTCGACGCGATGCCGGATCGGCCCTGCCCGTTCGAGTTGCGCCGAAACGGCATCACGCTGCGCTATGCCGAGATCCCCGAGAACACGTCCCTCGCGATCGATCTCGGGCGCCCCGTCTTCGTGCGCGCCGTGATGACGACCCGCGGCCCGTTGAACGGGACGATGCGGTTCTCGAACCCCGCCAGCGGACGCTCCCGCGACGTGCCGCTCTACGATCGCTTCAGCTACTATGCGCACTCGATCGTCATGAACGTGAACCTCAAGGCCACCCGGACACTGGTCTGCTTCCAGTACGACACCGTGCCGGACATCGCGCTCGCGAAGGGCGAGAAGAACGAGGGGCCGCGGGTGGGCTACGTCTCGCACGTCTTCTACCGTCGCCGGCTGACGCTGGCGGAACTGTTCTTCCATCACGGGCACCGCGCCTATTGGCTCGCGCAACGCCTGCGCCGGTTTCTGCGCCGCGCCCGCGGGCGCCGTCCCGGCGCACGACGCAACGGCCCCGGGAGCTAGCCCTTGTCGAACGGGTTCGACGAGGTCCGCAAGCTCAGCCGGACCGGCGTGCCCGGCAGGTCGAAGGCCTCGCGCAGGGCGTTGACGAGGTAGCGGGTGTAGGATTTCGGCAGGGCGTTGAGCTGGTTGCCGAACAGGGCGAAGTGCGGCGGCCGGCTCTTCACCTGGGTGGCGTAGCGGATCTTGATGCGGCGGCCCGACACCGCGGGGGGCGGATTCCGCTGCGTCGCCTCCGACAGCCAGTCGTTGATCCGCGAGGTCGAGATGCGGCGGTCCCAGACCTCGGCCGCTCCCGTCACCGCCTGCATCAGCGTGTCGACGCCCTCGCCGGCCAGCCCCGAGAGCGGGACCACCGCGACGCCGCGCACCTGCGGCAGCAGGCGGGTGCAGTCCTCGCGCAGCGACTTCAGCAGGCCCGGCTGGTCGGCGACGAGATCCCACTTGTTGAGGCCGATCACCAGGGCGCGGCCCTCGCTCTCGACGAGGTCGACGAGGGTCAGGTCCTGCTTCTCGAACGGGATCGTGGCGTCGAGGAGGATCACCACCACCTCGGCGAAGCGCACGGCGCGGATGCCGTCCGAGACCGCGAGCTTCTCGAGCTTGTCCTCGATGCGGGCGCGGCGGCGCATGCCGGCGGTGTCGTGCAGCTTGATCCGGCGTCCGCGCCATTCCCAGTCGAGCGAGATCGAGTCGCGGGTGATGCCGGCCTCGGGGCCCACGAGCAGGCGCTCCTCACCGAGCATCCGGTTGATCAGCGTCGACTTGCCGGCGTTGGGGCGCCCGATGATGGCGACCCGCAGCGCCTTGCCGCCGGGGCCGTCGTCCTCGTCCTCCGGGTCGATCTCGGGGAGCGTGTTCTTCAGGGCCTCGTGCAACTCGCCCACCCCCTCGCCGTGCTCGGCCGAGAACGGGATCGGGTCGCCGAGGCCCAGGCGGAAGGCCTCGTAGGCCCCGGCCATCCCGGCCCCGCCCTCCGCCTTGTTGGCGATGAGGATCACCCGGCAGCCCGACCGCCGCACGAGTTCGGCAAACGGCTGGTCGGCCGGCAGGATGCCGGCCCGCGCGTCGATCACGAACAGCACCACGTCGGCTTCCAGGATCGCCGCCTCGGTCTGCATCCGCATGCGCCCGACGAGCGAGGCGGAATCCGCCTCCTCGAGGCCGGCCGTGTCGATGATGCGGAAGTTCAGGCCGCCGAAGGCAACGTCGCCCTCGCGGCGGTCGCGGGTGACGCCGGGGCGGTCGTCGACCAGCGCGAGCCGCTTGCCCACGAGGCGGTTGAACAGGGTCGACTTGCCGACGTTCGGCCGTCCGACGATCGCGACGGTCGGCAGTTCCATGGGGGTGGTCCATTCGTGGTGCAAGGCGCTCCGCCCGACGCGAGCGGCAGGCGTTCAGGCTTCGGAGAATGCCGAAACCCTCCGATCCGATCGGGCCGGAGGGTTTCGAGAAGGCGGAAGACGTCAGCGCGTGATCGGCGGCGGCGGGGCGGCGGGTTCGGGCTTCGCCTCGGTCACCGTCACGGCGCCGCCGGCGACGAGGGCGGCATAGACCTCGATGCGCTGGCGCAGGTTCTGCGGGGTCTCGGGGTCTGCGTTGAGCTGGTCGAACCAGCGCCCGGCCTCGTCGTACTGGCCGTTCCTGAGCGCCGTCAGCCCGAGCATCTCGCGGGCCGTGTGGCGGAAGGGCGTGCCGGCGGCGAGGCTCTGGAGGCTCGCGAGGGCGCCCGCGGGCTCGGGCAGGTCGAGGCGGATCAGCGCGGCGCGCAGGCGCGCGAGGTCGCGCAGCCCGTCGCCGAGCGCCGTGTCGCCGGAGATCGCCTCGAACGCGGCCGCGCCCGCGGCCGGGTCGCGCTTGGCGGTCTCGGCGGCCGAGCGGAACCGCGCCAGCAGCCGGTAGCCCGCCGGCCCCTGCGCCTCCAGCGCGTCGAACGCCTTGTCGGCCTCCGCCCCCTTGCCCTCGCGGGCCAGCCGGTTGGCCTGATCGAACTGCTCGGAGGCCGTTTCCGCCGCGTTGCGTTGGGCATTCTGCCAAGTGCGCCAGCCGCCGACGCCGGCGACCACCAGGATCGCGAGCGCGATGATCACGCCGCTGTAGCGGCGCCAGATCTCGGCGACCTGATCGCGGCGATAGTCCTCGTTGACCTCGCGGATGAACTCGTTGTTCTCGGCCATCGTATCCCGGCCCGGCCCGCAGGGCCGGACGACCTCAGCGTCTCGCAGGCCCCGCGCCTAGCACAGGGGGACCGGCTTGGCGACCGCAAGGCGTGGCCGGCCGAATCCCGGTTTGACGTTCCGGCTCCGGCAGCCGCGGGTTCGTGGCCGGCTCGGGACCGGGCGAGCTCTCGGATGTCAGGGAACCTGAACCTGCGATCGCTGGTGATGCGGTCGCAGGAAAGGGCTGAGCAGCAGCATGGCGCCGCCGACGACGGCCAGGAGCCAGATCGAAGGCCGGAAGTCTCCGCTCAGATCCCGCACGATCCCGACCAGCAACGGCCCGCCGGCGGCGATGAGGTAGCCCACCGTCAGGACGAAGGCGTTCCAGACGTTCGCCTCCTCGACGCTGTGGGTGTTGTCGAGCGGCAAGGTCATGCCCAGCGTGAAGCCCCCTCCGAGCCCGAAGGCGCAGATCGGGATGACGACGAAGGGGGCCGTCGTCGGCGCAAGCGCGAGCAGGACGAGCCCGAGGGTCGTGAGACCACCGCTGACGGCCAACCCGACGCGCCGGTCCTCCGACCGGCTCAGCCACCCGAACACGGGGTTCGCGCACATGAAGACGGCGGTGAAGCTCGCGAGGACGAGTCCGGCCACGGTGGGAGACAGGCCGTACTCGCGGTACATCGGCGCCGTCCACGACAGCAGGGCGTAGAACAGGAAATTGTCGCAGGCGAAGTACAGCGCGATGAACCAAGCCGTGCGGTTGCCGAGCGGAAGCCGGTGAGACGGCAGGCGGACCACGCCGCCTGCCGCCGCGCGGTGGCGATGCTCCCGGATCGCGACGGCGAGCCAGCCGACGATCGCGAAGAGGCCGAGCAGGCTCCACATCCCCGACGCCACGCGCCAGCCGCCCGCGACGTTGGCCGCGACCGGACCCGTCGCGCCGGCGGAGATGGTGCTGCCGAAGGAGAGGGCGGTGGCGTAGATCCCCATCATCATGGCCGCCTTCGTCGGAAAGCGCGCCTTGATGAAGCCGGCGATGAGCGCCCCGGCCATGGCAATTCCCGCCCCGACGCCAGCCGTCGCGAGCAGGAGGCCGGTCACGTTGCCCGAGAACGACCGCGCCAGCGTCGAGAGGCACAGCAGCAGCAGGGCGCTGAGCAGGACGGGATCACGTCCGTACCGCCGCACCAGCCAGGGGGTCGGCAGGGCGAGCAGCCCCATCAGGAGATCGGGGATGGTGACCAGCAACGCGGCGGTTGCGTGCGAGAGCCCGAACTCATCGATGATGGACGGCAGGATCGGCCCGACCGACACGATGCCTGGACGAAGGTCGATCGCGACCAGGAGCACGGCCGCGACGGCAAGTCCTCGACCCAAGGCCACCTCGGCCGTGCCTGTCGGACCGGATGCCGCTCCGACAGGCACGGCATCCGCAAGGCGCGTTTCCATATCGGGTCCTATACCAAACTCATCATAGGCTGTGACCTTGCCTTCGACAGGACACACGAAACAAAACTTCGCATTCATCCTGTCTGTAGGGCGCCGCCGCAGAACTTTCTCCGCTGGCCGAATACGGAATCGTCGGCTCATTCCACATCGGAACGCGACGACAAATACGTCAAATTGCGGTGTCGCTCACCGAGCGACGGCACCAAGTCGGAGCTTGGCCAGACCAGCGCGATTCCGAACGCGTGAGCGTCCCCGCACTGGCCCTCACGGAACGTTCCGCGTCCCGCATTCCCGCTGCGGATGACCCCTGACCGACCCTGAATTTCAGGCGGAGACGAAGCCGCTTGGCGGCGAGGCTCGTGGCCGGGATCGCGCCAACCCTCGGATCAGGCCAAGCCCGGCCACGCGTACACGCCGATGACCGGGTAGTGCAGGTAGCGGCCGAACACGAACCACGCGAGTGTGCCCACGGTCACCGCGATCGCGTCGTTGCGCCAGCCCGCGGGCGCCGCCGCCTCGCCGCCATGGGCGGCCACGACCTGACCGGCCGTCAGCGCCCGGCGCTTGGCGCTGATCCGCGCGGCGACCGCCCAGGCGAGGAAGCCGCCGAACAGCAGGATCGAGCCGAGGTCGCCGTTGGCGAGCAGGTGCGCGGTCGCCCAGATCTTCACCGCGAGCAGCATCGGGTGCTTGGCCCGCGCCCGGATGTGGCCCGGCAGGTAGGCCGAGGCCAGTGCGATGAAGGCGAGCAGCACCAGCAGCAGCGCGATGTGGCGCGTCCACACCGGCGGGTCCCAGACCGGGATGTAGCCGTCCGCGCGATAGGCGTGGAACCCGATGCCGATCAGCACGAGGCCCGCGAGCGAGAGCAGCGTGTAGCCGAGCTTGTACCGGCCCTCCCCCACCCGCCCCACAACCTCCGCGCGCTTGGCGCGCAGCATCGAGAAGGCGTGCGTGCCGAGGAACAGCACGAGCCCGAGGATCAGGATCAGCATGGATGGCCTTCATGGCTGTGGAGGACGGCGCGGCGCACGGCGCCGGAGCGCAGATCTGTAACGGTTCTCAACAGAGTCTGTCCGGGTTTGTCCAGGCGCGGGCCGGACGCATTCACCGGTCGATGCCATGCGCCTCGCGCTCCTCGCACTTCTCGGCCTGACGCGGGCGGCGCTCGCCGCGCCCGAGCCGCCGCTGTCGAGCCTCACCCTCACCGGACCGCCCACGGTGGTGTTCAAGGCCGGACGCGATGCCTGCGACGGCGCCGACGTGCCCGACGCCTCGGCCCGCGCGTTCCGCGACGCCTCGGGCGCGGTGGCGCTGTTCGGCATGCACTACCGCAACCGGGCGCTGCGCGGGCCGGACCTCGACCACCTCAAGCTCGACTGCCGGGTGGTGCTCGACTCGGGCGAAGAGTCCGATCCGAAGCTCTACGACGACCGCTCGTGGATCACCGCCACCTGGACCGGGGACGGCAGTGCGGTGGCGGCGCTCGTCCACCACGAATATCAGGCCAACGCGCATCCTGGCCGCTGCGGGTTCAAGACCTACGAGGCGTGCTGGTACAACACGATTACCGCCGCCGCGTCGACCGATGGCGGCCGCACCTTCGCGCGAACGGGTCCGCCGGTCGTGGTCGCCGGGGCGCCGTTCCGCCAGGACGTCGGCCAGGGCCGGCACCGGGGCTTCTTCAATCCCTCCAACATCTTCGCGGACGGCCGCTGGCGCTACGTCTTCGCCTCGACCACCGGCTGGGACCGTCCCGGGGAGCAGGAGGCCGGGGTCTGCCTGTTCCGCACGGACAGGCCGGCCGATCCGTCGCGCTGGCGCGCCTGGACCGGCACCGGCTTCACCGCGGCCTTCCCCGACCCGTACCGGACCGCTCCGCGCGGGGAGACCTGCAAGCCGGTGGCGCCGTTCCCGACGCCGGTCGGCGCGGTGGTGCGCCATCGGGCGACGGGCGCGTTCATCGCGGTGTTCATGGCCAAGGCAGACGCCAAGGCGGGCGGCGCGTTCCCGCGATCCGGCTTCTACTGGACCAGCTCGCGCGACCTCCTGACCTGGGACGTGCCGCGGCTGCTCGTCGCCGGGGCCACCCTCTACGACGATCCCTGCACCGCGCCGGGCGGCCTGATCGCCTACCCCGCGCTCCTCGATCCGGCGGCCCAGGGCCGCAACTTCGACGACGCGGGCGAGTCCGCCATCCTCACCTACGCGACGTTGCGCACCGCGGGCTGCACCATCACGTCGGACCGCGACCTCGTCCGTCGACCTGTGGCGATCAAGGTCTGGCCGTGACGCACGCCGCGGGAGCGGCCAAGCCAGGAGGGCAGCCTTGACGACGACCGGGGCTGCTGCATTGTCCGGCAGGCCGGAGATGGACCTGGACGATATGAGCGAACATCTGCTCGCCTGGTGCGACCGCGACGAGACCGTCGCCCAGAACGGCGTGGCCAAGCGCACGATTTCCGGTGGCGGGGCTCACCTCGTGCGGATCGTCGTGCCCGCCGGCACGTCGGCTCCGCGCCACAGCCACGCGCACGAACAGTTCGTGCAGGTGCTCTCCGGCTCCGGCACCCTGGAAACCGCGCAGGGCCGGGCGACCTTCGGGCCCGGCAGCGTGTTTCACTTCCCCGCCGAGGCTTGGCACGCGGCGGAGTTCGAGAGCGAGACGGTTCTGGTGGAGACCAACCTGTCGGCGTGAGCCGGCGGTCGTTCGGCCGGCCCGAACCGCGGCCCGGCCGCGGTTGCGACGCTGCGCCGCGTCGGCGGCGCGTCCGTCGCGCGCGGCCGACGTTGTGGAGCAAAGAATTTTCAAGCGCCCTGCAAATTCGCCTGTGCTTGGCCTGGCATACCTGACCGTGTCATAACGGACGCTTCCAACGCCCGCCCGTGCACGCCGACGGATGACGGGTCCGCCCGCGAACAAGAACAGAGGCCACCCATGAGCGCCGGTACCGCCGCCGACAAGCACTTCTCGAACAGCTTCTTCGCCGCCTCGCTCTCGGACGCCGATCCCGAGATCGCCAAGGCGGTCGATCAGGAACTCGGCCGCCAGCAGCACGAGATCGAGCTGATCGCCTCCGAGAACATCGTCTCGCGCGCCGTGCTCGAGGCGCAGGGGTCGGTGCTCACCAACAAGTACGCCGAGGGCTATCCGGGGCGCCGCTACTACGGCGGCTGCCAGTTCGTGGACATCGCAGAGACGCTGGCGATCGAGCGGGCCAAGCGCCTGTTCGATTGCGGTTTCGCCAACGTGCAGCCGAACTCCGGCTCCCAGGCGAACCAGGGCGTGTTCCTGGCGCTGATGCAGCCCGGCGACGTGTTCCTCGGCCTGGATCTGGCCGCCGGCGGCCACCTCACCCACGGCGCGCCGCCGAACGTCTCGGGCAAGTGGTTCAAGCCGGTCTCCTACACCGTGCGTCGCGACGACCAGCGCATCGACATGGAGCAGGTCGAGGCGCTGGCCCACGAGCACAGGCCGAAGGTGATCATCGCCGGCGGCTCCGGCTATCCGCGCCACTGGGACTTCGCCAAGTTCCGCGAGATCGCCGACGCGGTCGGCGCCTACTTCATGGTCGATGCGGCACACTTCGCCGGCCTCATCGCCGCGGGCGTCCACCCGTCGCCGTTCCCGCACGCGCACGTCGTCACGACGACGACCCACAAGACCCTGCGCGGCCCCCGCGGCGGCATGATCCTCACCAACGACGAGGCATTGGCCAAGAAGTTCAACTCGGCGATCTTCCCCGGCATCCAGGGCGGTCCCCTGATGCACGTCATCGCCGGCAAGGCGGTGGCCTTCGGCGAGGCGCTGAAGCCCGAGTTCAAGATCTACGCCCGCCAAGTGATCGAGAACGCGAAGGCCTTGGCCGACACGCTGATGTCGCGGGGCTACGACATCACCTCGGGCGGCACCGACAACCACCTGATGCTGGTCGACCTTCAGAAGAAGGGCCTCACCGGTAAGGCGGCGGAAGCCGCGCTCTCGCGGGCCGACATCACCTGCAACAAGAACGGCGTGCCGTTCGACCCGCAGAAGCCGATGATCACCTCCGGCATCCGGCTGGGCACCCCGGCCGGCACCTCGCGCGGCTTCGGCGTCGCCGAGTTCAAGCAGATCGGCGGCT
>NZ_CAXTBY010000103.1:0-14307 GCF_964242245.1 uncultured Methylobacterium sp.
CGATTGCAACGCGATCGGGCACGGCTCTAGCGAAGCGCAGGCCACGGCGCGACGGCGTTCACCGGCGGATGGCCGGAGGTACTCGCCCGGTCACGGCTTCGTCAGCTCCGGTGAGGCCGGTGCAGGCTTGGCAGGCCGCGTCGTGCCTTGCGGTGCTGGAACCGGCTTCGGCGGCGCATCCTGTCGCTTGGCCTCGGGCGGGGGCGGGGAGGGCGCGACCGGCGTCGACGATCCGACGTTGACCGAGAGACCGAATACCCGCCAGCGCCCGTCGACCGGAGCGTAGAGCAGTTCGAAATTCACTTGGCTCGGCACCGACGGGAAGAATCCCGCCATGCGCAACAGGCCGTTGGCCTCGATCTGCGGCAGCACCGTCAGTTGCGGGTCGAGCACCGACACGCCCGACAGATCGAGCTTCGAGGCCCGCTGGCTCGCGAAGATCTCGGCCAGCCGGGCCGCGGTGTTGGCGTCACGAAAGCCGGGTGCGGCAAGATCGCGAAGCACCGTGTAGTTGCCGGTCTCGTTTCCCTGGTGGAGCGCCAGGAGCGTGCCGCGGATCAGGATCAGGACCCCGTTCCGGTCGATCTGAGCCGGCTGCGGTGCTGCGGTCGTCGGCGGGGCGGATTTCGACTGAGCCAGCGCCGGCGCTGCGAACGCCGGGACCAGCGCCGCCGTGAAGACCGCGCGAACGATGACGGCGCTGTGCAGGAACCGCGTCAGCCGCCGTTCTACCACGCGTAGGTCAGGCCGCCGCGACCGCCGACATTGGTGCGCCCGCTCGTCCCGAAGCCGACGCCGCCGGAGGCGTAGAGGTTGTCGGTGAGCCGCGCGATGCCGGTGGCGCCGAACGCCGTTTCGCCGTGATAGGTGCCGAAGCTCGCCGAGACGGCGTAGGCCTTGCCCTCCGGCAGCACGGCGCCGCCGAGCGCCAGCGCGATGGCGGTGCCCTGGAAGGCGCTGCGCACGTCGCGCCGCAGTCGGCCGACGTTCAGTTCGAGGGTGCTCACGCGCCCGTCCAGCGCCGAGATCGTGGCGGGGCCGATGTTCGAGCCGGCGAGGTTCCCGTTCGCGTCGGTGGTGACGAAGCCGGTCGTGCCGGTCTGCGCGGCGAGGCTCGCCGCCGAGGTGATGCCGGCCAGCGTGTAGGTCTGGGCTGCGTTGCCGATCGCCACCTGGTTGGCGCGCGTCGTCGCGACGCTCCCGCCGATCGCGACCGAGCCGCCTTGCGCGGCGGTCGCGTTGACGCCGAGCGCGATGCTTGAACCGCCGATGGCCCGCGCATTGACGCCTATGGCGGTGTCGGCCGTGTTCGTCGCCTGCGCGAACGAGCCGATCGCGGTGCCCGAGGCACCCGACGCGACCGCGCTCGCACCCAGCGCCGTCGCGTTGCCCGCATTGGCGGCGGCGCTGGCGCCGACCGCCGTTGCGAGGAGTTGCCCGGCCGCCGTCGCGCCGGCGCTCGCATTGTTGCCGATCGCCGTTGCGCCGGCATTCTGGAAATCGTTGGCTCCCCCGGTAAAGAAGCCCGAGCCGCCCGCACTCGCGGTTGCCCCGACGGCGACGTTGGCGACGGCCCCCCCGATGGTCGCGGAGGCTCGCGCATAGGAGCCGGAGCCGATGGCGACGTTCCGCGTGCCGTCGCCCGTGGCGAGGCCGGCCAACGCGATGTTGCTGCTGCCGCTGCCGCTCGCGTTGCCGTTGCCGATGACGGCGTTGGAGCTGTTGCTGCCGAGGGAGGAACCGTTGCCGAGCGCGACGTTGTTGGACCGGTCGCCCGACGCGTTGCCGATGCCGGCCGCGACGTTGCTCGAGGAGCCGCCGCTGGCGTTCGATGTCGCACCGAGGGCGGTGTTGAGGACGGCGCCTCCGCCGGGAATGATGGTCCCGCTCGCGTTCGAACTGTTGCCGATCGCCGTGTTGAACCCGTTGACACCCGAGCCGTCGGCGACATTGCCGAGCGCGACGTTGCCGCCCAGGTTACCCGAGGCATTCGCGGAAGGACCGACAGCGACATTGGTGCTGAAGCCCGTTCCGTTCGCGTTGGCGTTCAGGCCGCAGGCCATGTCGCGAACCGAACCGGTCGCGGTCGCACCCTGTGCCCCGCCGGCCGTCGCTTGGCAGATGAACTGCGCCGCGGCAGAGGTCGGCGCTCCGATCAGGAAGAGGCCAGCGAGAGCGGGCATTGCCGCTCCGGCCATCAATGTTGCCGCTACGCCACCTCGTATCGACGACCGTGCGCCAGTCTCGAACATAGCCATGCCCTTCGCCAAGAACGATCGATTCGCAAGAACCCACTGCCAGACGTACCGTTCGACTTCACAAGGCACAACGTACAACCAGACACAAATGCTATGTGTTGTAATTTTATCGCACAAACAATAGCATCAATCGAGCGATATAATCTCTCTGGACCAAATTAAAAAGTAATTAAAACCTACAACACTTATATTGAGCGAATCTCCGTAACGCGGGCTCTACTCGGCCTCTCTCAGGCGGCCTTGCATATGGAGCTGACTGTTTTACTCACGGCAGCGTGAATGGGCCTCCATCGCGCGGTCATCCTTGGGAGCCGTGCGCCTCCGCCGCGCACAGCCTCTCCACGGTCTTCACGTAAGCCTTCGCGTCGAACTTCCTGAGCGAGTTCTCGCTCTGGTAGCGCACGGTGCCGAAGACCTTGCGCCGTGCCCATGGGCGGTCGTGCAGGCCGTAGACCCAGGCGACGTTGGTGAACGAGTTCGGGTCGCGCCCGTCGAGGAAGTAGCGGTTGTTGAGCCGGAGCGTGCGCGCGAAGCCTTCCTCGGGCGACGGCGACCATTCGAGGATCTTCTTGCCCCAGTACATGCGCAACTGGTTGTGCATGTAGCCGGTCTCGCGCATCTCGGCCTGGGCGGCGTTCCAGTAGGGATCGTGGGTCTTCCCCGCCGCGAGCTGCGCCTCGGAGTAGCCGTAGGGCCGCGCGTCCCCGGCGTGCTCGGCCAGGGTCTTGCGCGCCCAGTCCGGCACGGCCCGGGCGTAGGCATCGTAGCCGTCCGTGTAGAACACGTGGTTCGAGGCCAGTTCGCGCCGAACGATCAACTCCTCCAGGTAGGTCGAGCGGTCATCGTCGTCGCCCGCCTTCGCCGCGCGGATCGCCAGCGCCATCTCGACCGGCGAGATCTGGCCGAAGTGCAGGTAGGGGCTCATGTGGGAGGCGGCCGCCGCCTCCGGCCTGTTGCGGCCGTTGCCGTAGCCGGCAAGCCCTTCGGCGAGGAACGCCGTCAGCCGCCGCCGCGCCTCGGTCTCGCCGCCGATGAAGCGCCTGACCGGCGCCACGGCGGTGTCGAGGCTCATGCCGGCGAGCACCCGATCGGGATCGGAGACGTCGATCTCGCTCCTCAGGGACAGGCCGTCCGCGCGGTGCTTCACGACCTCGGCCGCCACCGGCTCCAGGAAGTCGTCCCAGAGCCTGTGGAGCTTCGGCCGCAGGGTGCGCGCCGCGAACTCGTGCTTGCCCGAGGCGGTCTCCACCGGCACCACCACGTCGCCCTCGACCTGGACGACGCGGGTGTCGACGCCGGCAGCGATCGCGCCGTACCAGCGCTTCTGAATCGCGAGGTAGCCGCGGTCGAGGACCACGAGGGCCGCGCGGCCCGACAGGTCGCGGGCGACCTCGGCGGGCGAGCCCTTGCGCACCACGAAGGCGACGCCGCGCGCCTCCAGGCCGGCCCGCGCGTCGGCGAGGCCCTGGAGCAGGAAGGCGTAGTGCCGGGCATTGGCCTCGGGAAAGCCGTTCCGGCCGTCGAGCAGCCCGAAGCATGCGACCACCGGCAGCCCGAGCCGGTTCCCCTCCGCGATCGCCCATTCGAGCGCCGGGTTGTGGTGGGCGCGGTTGGCCTGCTGAAGCAGGTAGAGGACGTAGGCGCCGCCGTCCCGCGGCGCAGCATCGTTGAGGATTCGAACCCGCTTCTCGTGAATCGCCATGCTGCCGCGCCCTCTCGTCCGATGCGTTCCGAACCCCTCCGAAGGAAGCTAGAGCGTGACGTCGATTCGTCGCACGCGCGCCCGCGACGCAGGAGGCGAAATCCTCGGGCGATCACGCGAAGCAGCCTTCGACCGGAAACGTGTGCGACATCAGTATGATCGCCACGATCATGTTGCCCAGTCCGCTCCGGCGGCACGTGAAGATTGCCGACCGCCGAATGCGGCATTTTGAGCACAAGGTTCGACCGCCGTGCGCGGACGCACGCAAAACGACAGGATGCCTGCCCCAATCCCCTTGCATTTTCCCGCGATCGGATCAGATTGTGCAACGCGGGACGGCGATGGCGTCGCGGTCCGGCAGCCCTTCTTGGGCGTTTCCTCCCTAGACTTCGGGCCGCTCCTTCGGGGGTGGCCTTTTTTCTTGGCGCGATCAGGCGCTGAGGTCTGTCACCATTTCGGGACGACGACGGCCGCCGCACCCTAGCCTCCCGACCTTCCGCGCATCAGACTGGTCCCGAAGGCGCCGGAGCGCGCCCGCGGGAGGACGACGGATGCGCATGCTTGCGGGAGCGCTGGCGATAGGCTTGGCTTGGGCCGCCCCGTGCGGGGCTGCCGAGGTGCCGACCTTCCAGGTCGATGCGACTTGGCCCAAGGCCTTGCCGAACGACTGGATCATGGGGCAGGCCGCGGGCGTCGCGGTCGATGCCCAGGACCATGTCTGGGTGATCCAGCGCCCGCGCACGCTCACCGACGACGAGCGGGCTGCGAGCCTCGATCCGCCGCGCAGCAAGTGCTGCAAGCCCGCCCCGCCCGTGCTCGAATTCGATCAGGCCGGCACGCTGCTGCGGAGCTGGGGCGGTCCGGGCGCCGGCTACGACTGGCCGGGCAACGAGCACGGCATCCAGATCGACCCCAAGGGCTTCGTGTGGATCGCCGGCAACGGCCCGGAGGACGGGCAGCTCCTCAAGTTCACGGCCGACGGACGCTTCGTCATGCAGATCGGCAGGTCCGGTCCGCAGACCGACAGCCGCGACACCGCCCGCCTCGGCAAGCCGGCCAACGTCGATTTCGACGGCGGCGCCAACGAGGTCTACGTGGCGGACGGGTACTACAACCACCGCATCATCGTGTTCGACTCCGAGACCGGCGCGTTCAAGCGGATGTGGGGCGCCTACGGGACGCCGCCGACCGACGGGGCGCTGCCGCCCTACGACCCGTCGGCCGCGCCCGCACGGCAGTTCGCCAACCCGGTCCACTGCGTGAAGATCGCGCGGGACGGCTTGGTCTACGTCTGCGACCGCACCAACGACCGCATCCAGGTGTTCGCCAAGGACGGCACGTTCGTGCGCGAGTTCTTCGTCGCGCGGAACACCCGCGCCAACGGCTCGGTCTGGGAACTCGCCCTGTGGCCGGACGCGGCCGAGACCTTCCTACTGAACGCCGACGGGGCCAACAACGAGGTGCGCACGCTGCTGCGCGCCACTGGCGAGACGGTGGGCGCCTTCGGCCGCAACGGGCGGAATGCGGGCCAATTCCACTGGGTGCACAACCTCGCCGTCGATTCGCGCGGCAACGTCTTCACCACGGAGGTCGACACCGGCAAGCGCGCGCAGAAGTTCCTGGTCCAGGGCAGCTTCGTCCTGCGCAAGCGTACCCCTTGACGGCAAGCTCAGGTGCGGCGGCGCGATCGGCGTCGGGAGGCCGTTGGGACGCAGATCCTTTTCGCTCGAACCGTGTCACAAGGCGGCGCGTCGCACGCGATGACGCGTCGTTTCGGGAGACCGCATCTGATGGCCGCATCCACGAAGCCTCTCGCCGAGCGTCGGGTGCTGCTTGTGGAGGACGACTACTTCATCGTCTCCGACATGGCGCGCAGCTTCGAGGCGGACGGGGCCGAGGTGGTCGGCCCGGCCGCGAGCGTGGCCGACGCGCTGGCGCTGCTCGCCGGGACGCCGCACCTCGACGCGGCCGTGCTCGACATCAACCTGCGCGGCGAGATGGTCTTCCCCGTGGCCGAGGCGCTGGAGGCGCGCGGCGTCCCGTTCGTGTTCGCGACCGGGTACGATCGGGTCGCGGTGCCGCCCCGCTACGCCGCGGTCGCCCACTACGAGAAGCCGGTGGAGCCCGCCGCCATCGCCCGCGCCCTGCTCGGCACCTGAGGCGGGCGGAGCGCCTCACGGGACTGGGGCCGCGCCCACGCCGTCGTCGTCCGCCCGTCCCGCGTCGGCGAGACGCCCGATCCGCGGCACGAGGGCGAAGCGGAGGGTGCAGCGCAGGCCGTCCGGCGCGTAGGCGATGGTGGTCTCGGCACCGAACTCGTAGCGCAAGGTCCGCTCCAGCATCTCCGTCCCGAAGCCGCGGCGCGTCGGGTGGGCGGGAAGGCCGGCAAGGCCCGTCTCGGTCCAGGCGAGGTCGAGCATCGGGTCGGCCGCGGCCGGCTCCAGGCGCCACGCCACGTGAATCCGGCCGTCGGCCCGGGTCAGCGCGCCGTGCTCCACCGCGTTGACCGCGAGTTCGTGCACGGCCAGGGCGAGGATGTCCGCGGCCCTCGGCTGCAACCGCACCTTCGGTCCCGTCAGGTGGGCCTGCTCGCCCTCGCGGGCGAGGTGGGCGAGGAGTTCGTCCGCGATCAGCGAGTGGAGGTCGATGCCCTCGCTTGGCCGGTGCAGGCCGCTGCTCTGCACCCGCGCGATGGCACCGAGGCGGCCGTCGAGGCGCATGACGCAGTCCTCGGCGCTGCGGTCGCCGTCGGCCGAGCGGCGGATCATCGCGCGCACCATCGCCAGGGTGTTGCGCGACCGGTGCAGCCCCTCGACGACCTGCGATGGGTTCTCAGGTCTCGGCTCGGCGCCCGCGAGGCGCCGGCGCAGCGCCGCGTTCTCCGCCTCCAGCTCCGCGATCCGGGCTTGCTCAGGCATGCCGCGCTGCATCCCTCGGTATGGTGGCGAACGGGGCGGGGCATCCGTCGTCGGGATCGGGGCGGAGCGCGTCCGGTGCGGGCAGATTCTCAGCTTGCATCGAGGTGCGCCCCCTCGCGGTCGAGGTGAAGGTAGGCGGGATCGAACAGGGCGAGCGCCATCAGCGCCGGAGGGTTGTGGATCGTCAGGCGCCTGCCCTTCCAGGTGATCTGGCCGGAGGCGCGCAGCTCCTGGAGCGTGCGGTTGACGTGAACGCTCGACAGGCCGAGCGTGTCGGCGAGATCCGCCTGCGTGATCGGCAGGTCGTAGCTCGCGTCCTCGGTGAGCCCGACCGCGCGCAGCCGCAGGAGAAGCTCCAGGAACAGGTGGGCGAGGCGCTCGGTGGCCGAGCGCTGGCCGAGGCTCACCGTCCATTCGCGCTGGATGGAGGCCGTCAGCAGCATGTCCCACGCCAGGGCATCGGCGATGCGCGGCGAGGCCGCCCTCATCGTCTCGATCCTCTCCTGGGTGATCCTGGCCAGCGTCACGGGCGTGAGGGTGGCAATGCCGTGGTCCATCTTGCGCAGGATGAAGATGTGCGGATCGCACAGGTCCCCGGGCACGAAGAACGCGATGATCTGCCGGCGCCCGTCCTGAAGCTGCTTGTAGCGGCACGCCCATCCCTCGAGCACGAGGTTGACGTGGCGCGGGCCGTCGCCTTCCCGGATGATGTCCTCCCGCGCGCCGAGCTGACGCACGCCCTGGCCGGCCGACTCCGCCAGGAGCTTTCGCTCCGCGTCGGAAAACCGGGTGAAGTTCTCCAGCTTGCGGATGAACGGCTTAGCCATGCCTGATCGTCAACCGTGATATCGAGGCCGCGGTGCGCCAAGCCCGACCGCCCGGCGCCGGGTTTATCCGGACCCTTTCCCCGGTCAAAGCGGCATATCGATCCGACAGGCGACGCCGTCGGGGCCGAGCACGAAGCGGGCCTGCGCCCGCAGGCTGTAGTGCAGGGCCTTCTCGATCAGGTCGCGTCCGAATCCGCGCCGCTCCGGGCCGGCGGGCATC
The DNA here is from genome assembly GCF_964242245.1 of uncultured Methylobacterium sp. Taxonomy (NCBI): domain Bacteria; kingdom Pseudomonadati; phylum Pseudomonadota; class Alphaproteobacteria; order Hyphomicrobiales; family Methylobacteriaceae; genus Methylobacterium; species uncultured Methylobacterium sp. Next base: position 7,926 of record NZ_CAXTBY010000103.1, read on the forward strand.
GCGACGCCGCTCTCCGTCCAGTCGAGCACCAGGCGCCGGGCGGCCTCCGCCCCGACCACCGTCCAGGCGATCGCGACGCGGGCGCCGGCCTGGGCGAGCGCGCCGTGCTTGAGCGCGTTCGTCGCGAGTTCGTGGAGTGCCAGGGCGAAGGTCTGGACGTGCTCGACGTCGAGGACGACCGCGGGCCCGGACACCGTCACCCGGTCGCCCTCCTCGCCGCCGTGGGCCCGCAACTCCAGGCGCACCAAGTCGCCGAGGTCGATCGCGCCGCCGTCGGAGCGGCCGAACAGCCCCTGAACCCGCCCGAGCGCCTTCAACCGCTCGGTGTAGGTGTCGACGGCCGGACCCGACCCCAGCGTCTGCCGGGCGATCGACTGGACCACCGCGAGCAGGTTGCGGGTGCGGTGCTGGAGCTCCGCGACCAGGACGCGCTGGCGCATTTCCGCCCGCGACAGGCCGGTCACGTCCAGGAAGCTGACGACCACGCCCTCGACCAGATCCTCGCCGCCGCGATAGGGCGCGAGCCGCACGAGGTAGCGGGCCTCGGTCTCGGCGCGATCGATCTGCCGCTCGATCGTCTCGCTCCCGCGCATGATCGCGGCGACGTCCTCGGCGAGGTCCGGCAGCGCCAGCCTCCCGGCGAAGTCGGTGATCGGGCGGCCGCGGTCGCTCGGCAGGATGTTGAAGATCGCCGTCACCGCCGGGGTGAAGCTGCGGATCACCAGCCGCGCGTCGAGGAAGACCGTGGCGATGTCGGTGCTGGCGAACAGGTTGTGCAGGTCGGCGTTGGCCTGATCGAGGGCCTCGACCTTGCCGTTGAGCTCGGCGTTGACGGTGTAGAGCTCCTCGTTGACCGATTGCAGCTCTTCCTTGGACGCCTCCAGCTCCTCGTTGGTCGATTGCAATTCCTCGTTGACCGAGACCAGTTCCTCGTTGGACGATTTCAGCTCCTCCAGGGCGGTCTCGTACTCCTCGATCAGGGATTGCAGGCGCTCGCGGGTCTCGCGCAGCTCGCGTTCGAGCTGGACGGCGGCGTCGTCCTGGGTTGAGACCGAGCGGTTCAGGGCGGCCTCGCGGCTGAGCGAGGGGCCCTCGTCGGTGAACAGCACGAGGAACAGCGGCTCCTCGGAGCGCCGCTCGGCCAGCGGCTCGATGGTCACGGTGACGATCTGCACCCGGCCGTCGTCGCCCTCGACGGCCAGCCCCTCCCGCAGGATATGGCCGCCGGTCTCCACCGCCTCGCGGAACGCCGAGCGCAGGTCGAGGCGCAGGCCCTTGCGCGCCATCGTCAGGATCTGCCGGGTGGGGCTGCCGGCGGCCGCCTCCAGGTACTTCCCCGTCCGGTTCGAGTAGTACACCACGTCCCCGTCGCGGTTCACCACGACGTGGGGCGGGGCGAAGCGGTCGAGCACCTGGGTCTCGACCGCGTGGCGCAAAGCCGGCGTGCCGCTGGTGCCCTGCCGCGGCCGCAGCTCGCCGATCGGCAGGGCCGCGCGCAGGCCGCTGAGCACGAGGGGGACGCGCGGCGGCGCGGCGTGATCGTCGCGGCTCCTGAAGATGCGGTGCTTCTTGTCGACCGCCGAGAACAGCTCGGCGAACTGGCTGAGGTTCTCCGACATGCCGAGGAACAGGTAGCCGCCGGGCCTGAGCGCGTAGTGGAACGTCGGCAGCACCTGGTTCTGCGCAGCGAGGCCGAAGTAGATCAGCAGGTTGCGGCAGGACACCATGTCGAGCTGCGAGAACGGCGGGTCGCGGATCACGCTGTGGGGCGAGAAGATGCACAGGTCGCGCACCGACTTGGCCAGCACGTAGCTCGCCCCGTCCTGCACGAAGAAGCGGCGGCGGCGCTCGGACGAGACGCCGTCGAGGAGCTGCTCGGGATAGCGGCCGGCCCGCGCCACGCCCAGCGCGTGCTCGTCGATGTCCGTGGCGAAGATCTGCACCCGGCAGGCCGCATCGAGCGTTTCCATGTGCTCGATCATCAGGATCGCCAGGGAGAACACCTCCTCGCCGGTGGCGCAGCCCGGAACCCAGATGCGCACCGCCTCGCCGCCGCCGCGCCCCTCGAACAGCCTGGGGATCACGAGCCGCGCCAGTTCCTCGAACGCCTCGGCATCGCGGAAGAAGGTCGTGACGTTGATGAGGAGGTCGCGAAACAGCGCGGCGACCTCGGCCGCGTCCTGGCGCAGGCGCGCGACGTAGGCCGCCATCGCGTCGGTCTGCACGATCTGCATCCGGCGCTGCACCCGGCGCAGGAAGGTCTTGGTCTTGTAGCCGCTGAAATCGTGCCCGACCTGGTTGCGCAGGATGGTGTAGATCTGCCCCCGCAGATCGTCGAGGGACGGGCCGCTCGGCTCGCGGCCGCGCAGGGCATCCTCCGGCATGGCCAGCGCGCGGGCGTAGGCCACCAGGACCCCGCCCATCGCGTCGGCGGGAATGCCGAAATCGACGAATCCCGTGGCGATGGCGCTCGCGGGCATGTCGGCGTTCCGCGGCCCGTGTCCGTCGGCGACCCGCGCCAGGGTGATGCCGCCGCGCTCCTTGATCGCCTTGATGCCCAGTGCCCCGTCGGAATCGCTCCCCGAGAGGATGACGCCGCCGGCGTACTCGCCGCGGTCGGTCGCGAGCGCCGTCAGGAAGATGTCGACGGGATGGCGCTCGCGCTGACCCGGGCTCTGCGGGCGCACGACGAGCCGCCCGTCCTCGATGCTGACGAGGGCATCGACCGGCAGCACGTAGACCCGGTTCTCGGCGACCTCGACGCCGTCGGATGCGATCTCCACCGGCAGCGCGGTGAAGCGCGACACGATCTCGGGCAGAACGCTCTCGTGCCTCGGACTGAGGTGGGTGACGATGACGACGGCGAGGCCGGATTCGGCCGGCACCCCGCGGAAGAATCCCTCCAGGGCCTCGACCCCGCCGACGGAGGCGCCGACGCCGACGACGGGGAAGCGCGCGGACCTGTCGGGTGTTTCATCCATGGCGTCGGCTCCCCTTCATCGACGGCAGGTTCGCGCCGTCGTCGCGGCCCAGGTCCTCCTGGCTCAGGTCCTCGTGGCTCAGGTCCTCGCAGTCCACCTTGGCACGGGAGCCGCCTCGGGCACGAGGCGGCAAGGTCTCTGACCTAGCCGCGAGCGCGGGCGCGGATCATGAAGTTGTCGAAGGTGTACTCGGCCACCTGGAACCAGAGGTACTCCTCGTTGCGGAACGTCCGCATCGCCTCGTAGACGCGGCGGAAGTCCGGGTTCTTCGCGGCGATCTCGGCGTAGACGTCGTTGGCGGTCCGCAGCGCCGCCTCCATCACCTCCTGGGGGAACGGGCGAAGCTGCGCGCCCGTGGCGACGAGCCGGCGCAGGGCGCCGGGGTTGCGCGCGTCGTAGCGCGCCTGGACCTCGGCGCCGACCTGGGCCGCGGCGCCCTGGAGGATCGCCCGATAGGGCTTGGGCAGGGCCTTCCACGTCTCCGCGTTCAGCCAGAAATGCAGCATCGCGCCACCCTCCCAGAAGCCGGGATAGTGGTAGACGGGCGCGGCCCTCTGCAGGCCGAGGCGCTCGTCGTCGTAGGGACCGATCCACTCGGCCGCATCGATGCGCTTGGCCTCCAGCGCCGCCAGGATCTCCGGGCCGGGCGTCGCCTGCGGCACCGCGCCGAGCTTGGCCAGCACCTGCGCCCCGAGGCCGGCGATGCGGATCTTCAGGCCCTGAAGATCGGCGAGCGTCCTCACCTCCTTGCGGAACCAGCCTCCCATCTGCGCGCCGGTGTTGCCGCCGGGGAGCGCCGCGAGGCCGTTCCGGGCAAACAGTTCGGCGAACAGGTCCGCGCCTCCCCCCGCGAGCCACCATGCGCTCTGACCCCGCGCGTTGAGGCCGAAGGGCAGCGCGGTGGCCAGCGCGAAGGTCGGGTCCTTGGCGCTGGCGAGCGTCGCCGGGCCGTGGCCCATCTCGACCGTGCCGGTCCCGACCGCATCGAGCAGGCCGTCGGCGGCCACCGCCTCGCCCGGCCCGCTCACCTGGATCTGGAAGCGCCCGTCGCTGGCCTCGGCGACGAGGCGGGCGAAGGTCTCGGAGGCGCCGAACAGGATGTCGAGGGTCTTGGGGAACGCCGAGGCGAGGCGCCACCGCATCTCCGAGGCGGCCTGTCCCAGGGCCGGCGCGACGACGGCCGGAGCGGCGATGCCCGCGGCCGCGCCGAGGCCCGCGCTGAGGAGGGCGCGTCGCTTCACGGGGGTCATGGCACCTCCTTCGGTCCGCGGGGGTCCGACGCATGGCGAAAGCGGAGTCCGGCCGGCGGCCCCCTACCACGTCCGGCACCGGTCTCGAAACCGGGGCCCGCGCGTGCTACGCCGCGGGCGTCGTGACACCCGAATCCATCACCCTCCACACCGTCTGCGGCCTCGCGGAGCTGACGCATCACGGCGGGCGCGGCGTCGACCGCGTGCTGTCGCTGCTCGATCCGGGCACGCCGGAGCCGGATGCGTTCTCCGGCTACGCGCTCCACCGGCGCACGACGCTGCGCTTCCACGACTGCCTTGGGCCCGGGGACGGCCTCGTGCCGCCGGGGCCGGAGCACGTCGAGCGCATCCTCGCCTTCGGCCGGGATCGCGGGGCAGGGCCGGGCGGTCACCTCCTCGTGCACTGCCACTACGGCCTGTCGCGCTCGACGGCCGCGCTGCTGATCCTGTTCGCCGACGCTGAGCCGGCGAGCCGCGCCGAAACCCTGGTCGCGCGCCTGCACGCCCTGCGCGAGCCGGCATGGCCGAACGCGCGGATGATCGCGCTGGCCGACGCGGCGCTCGACCGGAGCGGCACCTTGAGCGAGGCGGTGCGCCGCCTGCACGCGCTGCAGCTCGGCGTGCGCCCTCACTTGGCGGAGCTGCTGCGGGGGCTCGGACGCGGGTCGGAGGTGGACGCGGCGCTGGCGGGCTGAAGCGTCCGGCCGGTCGGAGCCTACTTCGGTGCCGGCGTGAAGGCGCCGTCCCGCCAGACGTAGAGCACGTAGCCCTGCGCGGTGACGTCGCCCTTGGCATCGAAGCCGATCGTGCCAAGGGCGAGGTCGAAGCGCTCGGCATGCAGCGTCGCCGCGATGCGGCGGGGCTCCTGCGTGTGGGCGAAGTCGGCCGCCGCGACCAGGGCCTGGAGCGCGGCGTAGCCGTAGATCGTCGAGCCGGTCGGCTCCGTGCCCTCCGCCCTGAAGGCCTTGACGGCCTCCGCCGCGGCGGGCTGGCGGCTCGGATCGAGGTAGAACGTCATCAGCACGCCGTTGCTCGCTCCGCCGGCCACCTTGGCGAAGTCCGGCGTGGCGATCGTCGAGGTGCCGAACCATTGCGGCCGAAAACCCCGCTCCGTCGAGATCCGCACGAGCCGCCCCATCTCCGCGGCGTCGCCGCCGTAATAGGCGACCTCGATGCCGGCCGCCTTCAGCCGATCGGCCAGGGCCGCATCGTCGGCGTCGCTCGGCGAGAAGGCGGCGAGCAGGGCCTCGTTGATGCCGATGCGGTTGAGGTTGTCCTTGGTCGCCGCCGCGAGCGTCCGCGAGGCGGGGGTCAGGTCCTGGAGCAGGGCGATCTTGCGGTCGCGGAACCGCTCGGCGAGCACGATGGCCGACAGTCGGGCCTGATCGTCGTCGCGGCCGCAGATCCGGAAGATCGTCGGCAAGCCGCGATCGGTGAGCTTGGCGGATACCGAGGCCGCGGTGATCATCGCGACGCCGTTCTGGGCGTAGACCTCGGAGGCCGCGATCGAGGCGTTGGAGCAGACGTGGCCGACCACGAGGCCGACATCGGCGCGCACGAAGTGGTTGGCAACCGCCGTGGCCGTGTTCGAGTCGCAGGCGTCGTCCTGCACGTCGAGGCGGATGGCCTGACCGTCGAGGCCGCCCCGCGCGTTGGCGTCGCGCGCGGCCGCCTCGATGCCGCGCAGCACCTGCTCGCCGACCGCGACGTAAGCGCCCGAGCGCGGCACCGCGACGCCGACCACCACGTCGGCCGCGGCCCCGCCGGGCGCCGCGAGACAGAGGGCGAGACATGCACCGAGACGCGGCCGCAGGCGGGATCGGAAGGCGCCGAACCTGAGAACGCGTCCGATCGTCATCAGGCCCCTGCTCGGCATCCATGCCCCTTCGCGGCGGCGTCCAAGGTTTCGTCATGGCGACGCGGCGGGCGCGTCGGGCGACCCCGCGAGGCGGCCTCTTCCTCCGAAAGCCCCTTTCCGGGCAAGTCGTTCGACGGCCGCAGGTCGATGCGGCGGCAACGGGCGCACCCACATGGCCCGGCACAGGCAGGCTACCGCCCGCGCACTCCGGCCCTGCGGTTCGGTGTATCGGATCGTGTCAGCGTCCAGTTGCGTAGACGGTTGCGGCGGATGCGACGGGTCCTGCGATGGAG
>NZ_CAXTBY010000104.1:0-14250 GCF_964242245.1 uncultured Methylobacterium sp.
TGGAGGTCGCCAAGCTCATCGACGTGTCGAAGTGCATCGGCTGCAAGGCCTGCCAATCGGCCTGCGAGGAGTGGAACGACCTGCGCGACGACGTCGGCGTCAACACCGGCGTCTACGACAACCCGCACGACCTCACGCCGAAGTCGTGGACCCTGATGCGGTTCACGGAGTACGAGAACGCGGAGACCAACAACCTCGAATGGCTGATCCGCAAGGACGGCTGCATGCACTGCACCGACCCGGGCTGCCTCAAGGCGTGCCCGTCCCCCGGCGCGATCGTGCAGTACTCCAACGGCATCGTCGACTTCATCGAGGAGAACTGCATCGGCTGCGGCTACTGCGTGAAGGGCTGCCCCTTCAACATTCCCCGCATCTCCGAGAAGGACCACAAGGCCTACAAGTGCACCCTGTGCTCCGACCGCGTCGCGGTCGGTCAGGCGCCGGCCTGCGCCAAGGCCTGCCCGACCGGGTCGATCATGTTCGGCACCAAGCAGGCGATGATCGAGCAGGCGAGCGACCGCGTCGAGGACCTCAAGTCCCGCGGCTTCAGCCAAGCGGGCCTGTACAATCCGCAGGGCGTCGGCGGCACGCACGTGATGTACGTGCTGCACCACAACGACAAGCCGCACCTCTACGCCGGCCTGCCGGACGATCCGAAGATCTCACCGCTGGTCGCCTTCTGGAAGGGCGGCGCCAAGGTGTTCGGGCTCGCCGCGATGGGATTTGCCGCGGTCGCCGGCTTCTTCCACTACGTCACCGCCGGCCCCAACGAGGTGGTGCCGGAGGAGGAGGAGGAGGCGATCGCGTTCGATCACGAGAAGCGCCGCGGCGGCGCAGAGGCCCGGCCGCACTGACGCGGTCGGGGATCGGGCACCCCGCCCGGTCCCCGGATAGGACGGCCGGCTCTCGGCGCGGAGAAGGGATGCGATGACCATTCACACCGACGTTCGCGACGGCGAGGTGCGTCCCCTCCGGGAAGCCCGGAGCGAGGTGCCCGAGACCCTCTACGTGCCGCGCTACACCGGCGTGCAGCGAGTCAACCACTGGATCACCGCGATCCTGTTCACCCTGCTGACGCTCTCGGGGCTGGCGATGTTCACGCCCTACCTGTTCTCGCTCACCGGCCTGTTCGGCGGAGGGCAGGCGACGCGGGCGATCCACCCTTGGTTCGGCGTGGCGCTGGCGGTCAGCTTCGCGCTGCTGTTCGTGCGGTTCTGGCGCCTCAACATCCCCAACAAGGACGACGTCGACTGGTCGATGAAGATCGGCGACGTGGTGACCAACCGCGAGGATCGCCTGCCGGAACTCGGCAAGTACAATGCCGGCCAGAAGGGCGTGTTCTGGGGCCAGACCGCGCTGATCGGGGTGATGTTCGTCACCGGCCTCGTGATCTGGGATCAGTATTTCTACGCGTACACCGTCATCGAGACGAAGCGCTGGGCGGTCCTCGCCCATTCCCTCGCCGCCGTGATCGCCATCGCGATCATCGTCGTGCACATCTACGCCGGCATCTGGGTGCGCGGCACCGGCCGGGCGATGGTGCGCGGCACCGTCACCGGCGGCTGGGCCTTCCGGCACCACCGCAAGTGGTTCCGGCAGGTCGCTGGCGGCAAGCGCGAGCGCGGCTCGACCGGCGAGCGCGGATCGTAGGGGTTGGCCCGCTTCTTCAAGCGCGCCGCCGATGCCGCGGACGCGTCGGCGGCGCCGGCATCCAAGGGCCGCCGGCTCCATGAATTGCAGCCCGATCCCGACCGGATCGGCATCTCCGGGTCGGTCCCCTTCGTCCAGTTGCCCGTACCCGAAACCCTGTTCGCGAACCGGGCCGCGCGACTGAGCGCCCTGGCGCCCGACCACCCGATGGGCGGCTACCTCGCGCTGCTCGCCCGGATCGCCGAGGCCCAGGCCGCGGTGCAGGTCCGTCGCGCATCCGTGTCCGGGACTGCGCCCGGCGAGCCCGACGCCGACCGCGTGCTGCGGGCCGAGCACGGCATGCCGCTGCTCTCGCGCCACGGCCTGTCGGCCGGCGATGCGTTCCCCGCCTGCCTCGACGCCCTGCTGGACACCCTCGACCTCGGCGACGCGCCGGAGGCCGCGCACGCGGCGGTGGCCGCCCTGCGCACCGCCGCGCCGGAGGATCGGCTCGATCTCGCCGTGCAGGTGTTCGAGGGCGCGTTTCCCGTCGAGCGCATGGCCGCGTGCGTGTTCGTCGCCGCCGCCCTCCAGGTCTGCCTTGCGGAGGCGGCCGCGCGTCTCGACCGCACGACGCTGAAGCCCGTGGCTGACGGCGTCTGCCCGTGCTGCGGCGGGGCGCCGGTCGCGAGCCTGATCGTCGCCTGGACGCCGGCCGACAAGGCACGCTATCTCGCCTGCTCGCTCTGCGGCACCCTGTGGAACCACGTCCGCATCCGCTGCACCAGTTGCGGCTCGGGCGAGGGGGTGAGCTACCACGGCCTCGACGAGGTCTCGAAGAATGTCCAGGCCGAGACCTGCACAGCCTGCCACAGCTACATCAAGCACCTGCACCAGCACCGCGACCCCGACCTCGACCCGGTCGCCGACGACGTCGCCTCCTACGGCCTCGACCTCAAGGTCGCCGAGGAAGGCTTTCGCCGCGCGGGGCTGAACCCGCTCTTCATCACCTGAGGCTCGTTCAGATCGTCGTGGGCGTGTGGAAGCGCCTCCGACGTTCGATGCTGCCGGCGCGCCGAGACGGGGATTTCCGTTCAGGCGACCTGTTGGACGGCCCGGCGGGTCCGACTCGGCTCGGCCGTGACGGGCGGCAGTGCCGGGGTCGCGGTCAGAATCACGCTGGCCCTCGGCCACGAGGCGGAGCAGCGCCTACGCCAGCCCTCGGCACCGAACGTGCGGATGCCGGCGTCTAGGCGCGCCTCAGCGCCTCAGCGCGCGCGCACGACGGCGAGGCCGAGGAGCAGGTCGTGGCCCAGGCGCCGGTCGCCGCGCACGAGGCCGAACGCGAGGTCGACGAACCACAGCAGGAAGGTCGAGACGGCGACGTAGAACAACAGGGCGTGGACCGCCGCGGTGATGAGGTCGACGCGCGCACCGCTCTCGGGCGCGACCACGCGCAGTCCCAGCATCCGCATGCCCAGCGTGCTCTGGCGCGACCCGCCGACGGTGACCGCGCTGTAGATCACGCCGCTCGCGGGCAGGACCGCGAACAGGGCCCAGCCGAGGCCGAAGGTGACGAGGCCGACGAGGGCGATCGCGACCCAGAGCAGCGCCGAGAAGGCGAGGATGAAGACGATGTCGAGGAGGTAGGCGAGCGTGCGCCCGCCCAGGCTCGCGCGCACGGCCGGCATCGTCGCGGGCGGGAGGTAGCTCGGCGCCTCGAAGGGGCGGGTGTCACCGGTCTCACGGTTCAACATGGCGTCGCATCCGGACGAAGGTGGCGTCACACGAGAGGTGGGTGCGTCCCCGCGCCGTCTCAAGATGGCCGGCTCACCGCTCCGCCGGATCGGCGCGCGCGGCATCCGGCGTGTCGAGGTAGTAGCGTTTGAGCAGGTAGAGCGAGGCGTCCGAGAGCGTCGTGCGATCGGTGGAGATGCCGGTGAGGATCGCGCCCGCGTTGAACCGGCACAGCGCCCAGTGCTGGCGGGTGCCGGAGGCGTAGTCCACCCGCACGCTGTCCGGCGGTGCGCCGGCGCCGGCGCGCAGCACCCGCACCGGGCCGTCCGGCGAGGCGAGTGCCGGCACCGCGCGGCGGCAGATGGCGAGGCGCTGCTGCTGGACCGCGCTCTCGCAGGCCCCGAGCCCGGCGAGGACGACGAGCGTCGCGGCGCGGCGCCTCACGCCCCGGCGCGCAGCCGCTCGGCGACGCGGAGGGCGTAGTAGGTCAGGACGCCGTCGGCCCCGGCGCGCTTGAAGGCGAGCAGGCTCTCGGTCATGGCGCGCTCGCCGTCGAGCCAGCCGTTGCGGGCGGCGGCCTCGATCATCGCGTACTCGCCCGAGACCTGGTAGGCGAAGGTCGGCACGCCGAATTCGTCCTTCACCCGGCGGATGATGTCGAGGTAGGGCAGGCCGGGCTTGACCATCACCGAGTCGGCGCCCTCCTCGAGGTCCAGCGCCACCTCGCGCAGGGCCTCGAGGCCGTTGCCGGGGTCCATCTGGTAGGTGCGCTTGTCGCCGACGAGCGCCGCCTGCGTGCCGATGGCGTCGCGGAACGGGCCGTAGAAGGCGCTCGCGTACTTGGCCGCGTAGGCCATGATCTGCACGTCGAGGAAGCCCGCCCGGTCGAGCCCGGCCCGGATCGCGCCGACGCGCCCGTCCATCATGTCGGAGGGCGCGATGATGTCGGTGCCGGCCTCCGCCTGGATCAGGCTCTGCTCGACGAGCAGCGCCACGGTCGCATCGTTGAGGATCGCGCCGTCCGAGAGCAGGCCGTCGTGGCCGTGGCTGGTGTACGGATCGAGCGCCACGTCGGTCATGATGCCGACCTGCGGCACCGCGCGCTTCACCGCCCGCACCGCCCGGCACACGAGGTTTTCGCGGTTGAGGGCTTCCGACCCCGTCGGATCGCGCAGCGAGACCTCGGTGTAGGGGAAGAAGGACACCGCCGGGATGCCCAGCCGCGCCGCGCGCTCGGCGTCGCGCACGATCTCGTCGACGCTCAGGCGCTCGACGCCGGGCATCGAGGCGATCGGCTCGCGCCGCCGCTCGCCCGCGATCACGAACATCGGCCAGATCAGGTCGTCGACGGTGAGCGTATGCTCGCGCACGAGGCGCCGCGACCAGTCCGCCTTGCGGTTGCGCCGCGGCCGCTGGGTGATCTTCAGGCCCTCGACCCGGTCCCCCTCCCGCGCGGTCTCGACGGCGAGCGGGCGGGGTCGGGGCGCGTCGTCGGACATGGGATCGCCTTCGCTCTCGCGGGGTCTTCGGATCGCGCGCCGTAGCACACCCCCCGGGGCCGGCGAAGCCCGCGAGTTGACGGGACGGCCCTCTGCGGCCTCTAACCGCGCGCGTCGAGGGCAGGCAGCGGAGCGCGCATGGCGGACGGAGGCGATCAGGCGGCGGGCGAGATCCTGTTCGAGCGGCGCGGGGCGCTGGGGCTCGTCACCCTCAACCGGCCGAAGGCCCTGAATGCCCTCTCGCTGGGGATGATCGACGGGCTGCACCGGCGCCTCGATGCCTGGGAGGCGGAGGCAGGGATCACCCGGGTGGCGATCCGCGGCGCGGGCGGCCGGGCCTTCTGCGCCGGCGGCGACATCCGCCACGTCTACGCCCTCGGCCGGGCCGGGCGCTTCGACGACGTGTTCGCGTTCTGGGAGGCGGAGTACCGTCTCGTCGCGCGGATGCAGCGCTACGCCAAGCCGATCGTCGCGCTGATCGCGGGCGTGGTGATGGGCGGCGGCGCCGGCATCTCGCTGCACGGCGCCCACCGCGTGGCGTCGGAGGGCTACGTCTTCGCCATGCCGGAGGTCGGCATCGGCCTGTTTCCCGATGTCGGCATGACCTACGCCCTGCCGCGGCTGCCTGGCCGGATCGGCACCTACCTCGCGCTCACCGGCGCCCGGGTCGGGCCGGGCGACGCCCTCGCGCTGGACCTCGCGACTGAATTCGCGCCCGCCGCGGCCTTCGCGGCGATCCTCGACGCGCTCGCCGACGGCGGTCCGGTCGCCGCCGCCCTGCGGGTGCCCGCGGCGGCGCCTCCCGCCGGGCCGCTCGCGGCCGAGCGTGGGCTGATCGACGATGTCTTTTCCGGCGAGACGGTCGCCGACATCCTCGGCCGCCTCGACGTCGCGGCGTCGGCCGGCTCGACCTTCGCCGCCGAGACCGCGGCGCTGATGCGCACCCGCTGCCCGACGAGCCTGTGCATCGCCCGGGAGCAGATGCGGCGCGGGCCGGACCTCGACTTCGCGCAGGCGATCCTTTCCGAGTACCGCCTCGTCACCCGCGTGATGCACGGCCACGACTTCTATGAGGGCGTGCGCGCCGTGCTGATCGACAAGGACGGCAGGCCGGACTGGCGCCCGGCGACGCTTGACGGCGTGGATCACGCCGCGGTCGCCGCCGCCTTCGGGCCGGCCGATCGCCCCGAGCCGCGGTTTGCCTGAGATGCGGGGACCGGGGCGGGGCGCGCGCGGCGGCGGGGTCGGGGAGGGCGCGAGCGACCGGATCGAGCGGAGCGCGGGCGCGCCCAAGACCACCTGGGACACGGTGCTGGTCTGGTTCATGCGGCTCACGGCGCTGGCGTGGCTCGCCAAGAGCGTCGCATCCTGGGCGACGATCCTCGACGTGATCCCGGGGCTGCACCCGTTCGCCATCGAACCGTTCGGCCGGCAGGCGACGCTCGTCTACTTCGCGGTGATCGACGCGACGGCGGCGATCGGCCTGTGGCTGACGAGCGCCTGGGGCGGGGTGGTCTGGCTGCTCGCGGTCACCTCGATGCTGACGCTCGCAGTCCTCACGCCGCAACTGCTTCAGACGCACCCCGTCGTCGTCCTGGCCGAGGTAGGTGTCGTGATTATCTACTTCATTTTATCTTGGCGCGCGGCGCAGGAGGCGCGGTAAACGAGAGATTATAGTCTGCACTTCATTTTGCATTTACCGACAGAAGTAAATCGCGAATTCATCCTGTCTCTTAGAGCGGTTTTCATTCCTGCCCCGTAGGTTGGCTGCATAAGCGGTGCCGGACGACGCAGGATCGGCAGAACAACGCGGGTGAGGCACAAGATGAAGTCCCAGGCCGTCAAGATCTCAGACACCAAACCCGCGTCCGAAGCTTCGGCCGTGTCCGGTTCTTACCTGGAGGCGCTTCACCTCGTCGAGCGGCTGCACCGGCGACTGCTCGACGTGATCAAGGACGAGTTCGAGCGCCGCGGCCGCGGGGACGTCAACAGCGTGCAGGCCCTGCTGCTCTACAACATCGGCGACAAGGAACTGACGGCGAGCGAGCTGCGCACCAAGGGCTACTACCTCGGCTCGAACGTGTCCTACAACGTCAAGAAGCTCGTCGAGGCCGGCTACCTGCATCACGCCCGCTCGAAGACCGACCGCCGCTCGGTGCGGATCAGCCTCACCGAGAAGGGTCGGGCGGTCCACGGGATCATCCAGGGCCTCTACGACAAGCACGCCCGCACCATCCAGCCGATCGGCGGCATCTCGGACGACGATTTCGGGCGCCTCAACCTCGCGCTCGGTCGGCTGGAGCGCTTCTGGACCGACCAAATCAGATATCGTCTTTAATCAGCACGATCATGCACTTAGCGCCGCATCCAGTGGCACGGAGAGGCAACCGGGTGCAGGGGGAAGCAGGAGCGTTCCGTTACAGCTCCGTGCTAGAGCACCATCCGATCAGGTTGGATCGTCGGCATCGTAGCCTGCGGCTGCGAGATAGTTGCGGCACTCGCTCGGCGTGAAGCGCCTAAAGGCGGCTTCGATCGTGCTCCAGAGGTCGGTGATCGTGCGTGCGGCCTCGGCCCGCAGGATCGCTTTGAGCTTGGCGAAGGCCAGTTCGATCGGATTGAAGTCGGGCGAGTAGGCCGGCAGGTAGAGCAGCCGCGCGCCAGCCGCCTCGATGGGCTCGCGGATGCCGCTGACCTTGTGGGCGGGCAGGTTGTCGAGCACCACCGTGTCGCCGCGCTTCAGGGCCGGGGCCAGGGTCTCTTCGACATCGCTGCGGAAGCGCGCGCCCGTCATCGGTCCGTCGAAGAGCGCGGTGGCGGTCAAGCCGCTGGCGCGCAGGCCGGCCGTGACCGTGACGGTCTTCCAGTGACCGAAGGGCACGGCCACCCGGCAGCGTTCCCCGCGTCGCGCCCGCCCGCAACAGCGGACCATCTTCGTGTTGCTGGCGGTCTCGTCGAGAAACACGAGCGCGTTCGGGTCGAGATATGGACGTTCATCGCTGACGACAACGAGATGGCAGCCGATGGGGTGCTCGACCGCATTGACGGCGTGCTGACCATGCTAAAAAGCGTCAGAAGCACGGCTCGCGCCCGATCCGCCTCGCCCCGCGCGCGCGAACTGGCCAGCGCCTGGAGCGCAGCCGCCTGCTCTTCGCTCGCCCGCACGGGAGACCTGCCCGTCATGATCCGATCCCCCGGCCCAGGCCAGAACGTGAGTCACAGCAGCCATCCGTTGGCCAGACTACCCGAACCTGCTTAGATCAGGGCTTCATCACCGGGACGGGACCGATCCGCATGCGCGACCTGATGGGCATCATGAAGCAGGCGCAGGCCATGCAGGAGACGCTGGCCGGCATCCAGAGCGAACTGGAGACGGTCGAGGTGACGGGGGCCTCCGGCGGCGGCACGGTGCGGGTGACGATGACCGCCAAGGGCCTCGTCAAGGCGGTCGCCATCGATCCGACGCTGATGGTCGCCGACGAGCGCGAGATCCTCGAAGACCTCGTCCTTGCCGCGGTCAACGACGCCCGCGGCAAGGCCGAGCAGACGGCGCAGGACCGGATGGCCGAACTGACCAAGGGCCTGCCGCTCCCGCCCGGCATGAAGCTGCCGTTCTGAGTTCCGCCCCGATCGGTGACCGTTACGGCGCGACCGGCCTCGCCGCCGGCTGCGCGAGGCCGGTCGCGCCGAGCAGCCGGAACAGGAGTCTTCGGAAGAGGCGGGGGCGCTCGACCACGCGGGCCGCCGCCCAGGACGCGGCTTCCGCGACGGCCATCGCCAGCAGGAGAGTCGCCACGGTGCCGGCAAGCCCCGGCGCGAGGCCGAGATGCGCACGCAGCGAGAACACCAGCGTCATCACCGGCACGTGGATCACGTAGAGGGTGTAGGAGAAGGCGGCGGCCCGCGTCCCGCGCCCGAGCCCCCGGCCGGCCGGGCCGTCGTGGGTGGCAAGGCGCAGCAGCAGCAGGGCGAGCGGCAGGCCGAGGGCCGCCTGATAGGCCAGGAAGGCGCCGTTCTCGCTCATCGCATCGATGAAGCCCGGCGCCGCGACGAAGGCGAGCGGGGCGGCCAGCAGCGCCAGCGTCAGCGGCGCGATCCAGGCTGAGCCGGCGAGCGTCCGCAACCGCGCATCGCCGCCGAGCAGGGCCGCCCCCGCGCCCGCGCAGAACAGGGCCAGCGATTGCAGGTAGAAGAACCGGCCGGCGGTTGCCGCGATCAGTCCGAGGATCGCGAGGGCCGGGAGCCAGCGCCGCGGCCCGCGTCCGGTGAGCACGAGGGCGGCGAGCGCTGCGACGCCGTAGAGGTAGACCTCCTGGCGCAGGGACCACAGGGCCCGGTCGATGACGAAGGTGGCGTCCCCCGGCGCGAAGGTGAGCGTGATCCCGCGCAGGAAGGCGGCCGCATCGAGGCGGTAGGGCTCCCCGGTCTTGGTCGCGAGGGTCACGCCGTGGTGGCCGAGCCAGCCGACCGCGAAGGTCAAGACGATCGCCAGGACCAGCGGCGGCCAGATCCGGGCGAGGCGGTGGACGGCGTAGGCGAATCCGAAGCGGCTGCCCTCGGACGCGACGAGGCGGGACAGGCTCGTGGCGATGACGAAGCCGGAGAGCGAGAAGAACGCCATCACGGACACGCGCCCGAACCACTCGGCGGCGGCGGCGCCGGGCGAGGGGACGGAGAAGAACGCCATGCCGAGGGCGTGGCTCACGAACACGGTCTGCGCCGCGAGGGCGCGCACGCCGTCGAGGGCCTCGTAGCGGTACCCGCGCATCGTCCCCCCCGGACAGAGATGGCCGGCGCCGGACGAGTCCGGCTACCTTAAGCCGCACGATACGGCAGTATGGGGCGGCAAGACGGCAGGCGTCGCCGCTGCGCGCATGGCGGATCTCACGATCCGACGATCCGCGTCCCGAGGCCGGCGCGTGTTGCCGCCGCGCAACGGCCGGTCACGTCGCTCGGTCACGCGGCGCGGGCGTCCTCCGTCGGGGCGAAGTGGCCGAGGTAGCGCGCGCCGATCGCGGCCACCGGCAGGACGACGAACACGTCGGTGGTGCCGAACTGGCGGTCGATCACGGCGCCGTCGCCGAAGGTGGCGCCGACGCGCAGATACCCCTTGATCAGCGGCGGCAGCGCCTTCAGCGCCGCCTTGGGGTCGATCGCCTCGCGGCTGATCCTGTCCATCGCGACGTGGCGGCCGGGAAGCGCGCGGGCGCGCCATCCCTCGGGGGCGCGGGCGTGGTGATGGAGGAAGCTTAAGGGGAGGGCGAGGCGGTCCGGGTCGGTGCCCTCCAGGCTGGCGCAGCCGATGAGCGCGTCGATCCGGTGGCGCAGGACGTAGGCGTAGATGCCGGCCCAGAGCAGCTCGACCGTGCGCTTGGTGCGGTACGGCCGCAGCACGCAGGAGCGGCCGAGTTCGAGCAGGCGCTTGCCCGGGTGCGCCGCCAGCACCGGGGCGAGGTCGTACTCGCCGGCCGAGTAGAAGCCGAAGTTGCGCTCGGCCGCATCCCCGCGGAGCAGGCGGTAGGTGCCGACCACCTTCGGGCGCGGGCGCCGGAACGGCTTGGCCACCGTCGCGGCATGGTCGATGACGAGGAGGTGGTCGCAGATCGCGTCGTAGGCATCGACGTCGCGCCGGGACAGCATCGCGAGGCCGGTCGGGACCGCGGACATCTCCTCGTAGAACACCTTGTAGCGCAGGCGCTGGGCGCGGCGCACCTCCGACTTCCGGTCGGCGAGCCGCACTTCCAGGCTGCCGATGCGGCCGAGGCTCGGCGAGGCGTGGGCGCGTTCGCCGAGGCGGATCGGCGTCGCGCCCGGCGGGATCAGGCTGCGCCCCATCAGGCCTGGCAGGCCGGCCTCGGCGGAGCGCTTCAGCTTGGCGATCGGGGCGACGCCGTCCCAGCCGCCCGTCCGGATGGCGTCCCAGGCGGCGGACGCTCCGCGGGTGAAGTTCGCGACCATCGGCGACGCCTATCCCAGGCCGGACCGCGTCCCCGCGGGACGACCGGCTCCGTGCCTCGGAGCCGGACAGAACCATGAAGCAGGAACGCTTTTATGACAGCGTGTCAGACGAACTGGCTGAGACCGGGGACCGCGCCGACGATCGGCCCCATCACGTCCTCGCCCGCCGTCTCGCGGCCGTAGGCGAACAGCTCGTGGCCGAGCGGCTGCATCTGGCCCATGGGCACG
The DNA here is from genome assembly GCF_964242245.1 of uncultured Methylobacterium sp. Taxonomy (NCBI): domain Bacteria; kingdom Pseudomonadati; phylum Pseudomonadota; class Alphaproteobacteria; order Hyphomicrobiales; family Methylobacteriaceae; genus Methylobacterium; species uncultured Methylobacterium sp. The sequence continues at coordinate 11,049 of NZ_CAXTBY010000104.1, forward strand.
CCGGCCGCCATGAGCTTCTGGCCGAGCGCCATCACCCCGCCGCCCATCATCCCCCCGAGCATGCCCATCAGGCCGCCGCCGCCCTCGTCGGCGTTCGACGCGGCGACCAGCGCCTCCGAGCCCGGCATCGCCGCCATGAGCCGGCTCACCTCGGTGGCCGGGCCTTCCTTCTGCAGAAAAGCCAAAATGTGCCCGATTGCGGTCTGGGCCGTCGCGGCGTCGAGCCCGGTGCGGTTGGTCACGCGGGCGATCAGTTCTTCCATGGTCGAGGGCTCCCGAGGCTGCGCTTCGTCCTTCGGGCCTGAAGGGCCGGAAATCAAGCGCGGCCCCGCATCTGGCCATGGCGGTGCGCTGCCGTCATAACCTTCGTTACGAAGTGGGCGGGAATAGGCTTGATGGCGGGCGACGGCACGATCCTGGTCGGCAAGAGCATGCCGAAGACCGGTGCCCCGAAGCCCGAGGTGCTGGCGCTCAAGCTCGCCAACCGGCACGGCCTCGTGGCCGGCGCCACCGGCACCGGCAAGACCGTGACGCTCCAGGTGATGGCGGAAGGCTTCTCCAACGCCGGCGTCCCGGTCTTCGCCGCCGACATCAAGGGCGACCTGTCGGGGCTGGCGGCCGCCGGCCAATCCAAGCCCGTCTTCGTCGAGCGGGCGCGGGAACTCGGGATCGCCTACGAGCCCGACCGCTTCCCCACCGTGTTCTGGGACCTGTTCGGCGACCAGGGCCACCCGATCCGCTGCACGGTCACCGAGATGGGCCCGCTGCTCCTCGCACGCCTCCTGGAGCTCAACGACACGCAGGAGGGCGTGCTCAACATCGCCTTCCGCGTCGCCGACGAGAACCGGTGGCCGGTCATCGACCTGAAGGACCTGCGCGCGCTGCTGGCCTTCTGCTCCGAGAACCTGAAGGACGTCTCGGGCAAGTACGGCAACGTCTCGGCGGCCAGCGTCGGCGCGATCCAGCGCCAGCTCCTGATGCTGGAGAACCAGCGGGCCGACGCGTTCTTCGGCGAGCCTGCGCTGGACCTCAACGACTTCATGCGGACGGACCGCGACGGGCGCGGCGTCGTCAACATCCTGGCGGCCGACAAGCTGATGCAGCGGCCGCGGCTCTACGCCTCGTTCCTGCTGTGGATGCTCTCGGAGCTGTTCGAGCAATTGCCCGAGGTCGGCGACCTCGACAAGCCCAAGCTGGTGTTCTTCTTCGACGAGGCGCACCTGCTGTTCAACGACGCCCCGAAGGCCCTGCTCGACGCCGTCGAGCAGGTGGTGCGCCTGATCCGCTCGAAGGGCGTCGGCGTCTACTTCGTGACGCAGAATCCCCTCGACGTGCCGGAGACGGTGCTGGGCCAGCTCGGCAACCGGGTGCAGCACGCGCTGCGCGCCTTCACGCCGCGCGACCAGCGCGCGGTGAAGGCGGCGGCCGAGACGTTTCGGCAGAACCCCGGCTTCGACGTGGCGGCCGCGATCACGGAACTCGCGGTCGGCGAGGCGCTCATCAGCTTCCTGGAGCCGAAGGGCACGCCCTCGGTGGTCGAGCGCGCGCTGATCGCGCCGCCGCAGGGCCGGGTCGGGCCGCTCACCGCGCAGGAGAGGGCCGACCTGATTGCGAAAAGCCCGCTGCGCGGCAAGTACGACACGGCCGTCGACGGCGAGAGCGCCTACGAGATGCTGGCCAAGCGCAAGGGGCTCGACGCGGCGCCGGCCGAGGCTGCGCAGGGGTCCGAGGGCGGGCTCGGCGGCCTGCTCGGCGGCATCATGGGCAGCGTCTTCGGAAAACCTGCACCGACCGGCAAGGGTCGGAAGCCGCCCCAGAGCCTCGCGGAGCAGGTCGTGTCGAACGCGGCGCGATCCATGGCGCGCAGCGTCGGCACGCAGGTCGGCAACGCGATCCTGCGCAACGTGCTCGGCGGACTGACCAAGCGCTGAAACGAAACCCGGGAGACACGCCGATGACCGACCTCAAGACCCTGCGCGCGCTATCCGGCCTCAGCCCGGAGCCGGCGGCCCTCAAGGGCTCGGTCCTGCTGATGATCGACCTCCAGAACACCTATCGCGATGGGGTGATGCGGCTGGAGAACGTCGAGCCGGCCATCGCCGAGGCGAAGGGCCTGCTCGCCCGGGCGCGGGCTGCCGGTATCCCGGTGATCCACGTCCGGCACGATGCCGGCCCCGGCTCGCCCTACGATCTCACGGCGTCGAACGGGCAGATCGCCGACGAGGTCGCCCCGCAGGGCGACGAGGCGGTCGTGACCAAGGGCTATCCGAGCGCCTTCGTCGGCACCGACCTCGAGGCGCGGTTGAAGGCGCTCGGCGTCACCGACCTGATCGTGGCCGGCTTCATGACCCACATGTGTGTGAACTCGACCGCGCGCTCGGCCTTCAGCCTCGGCTTCCGCCCGACGGTGGTGGCCTCGACCACCGCGACCCGCGACCTGCCGGCAGCCGACGGCTCGGTGGTGCCGGCGGCGAGCCTCCAGGCCGCGAGCTTGGCCGCGCTCTCCGACCTGTTCGCCGTCGTCGCGCCGCGTACGAGCGACATCCGAGACTGATCCCTCAGGGGTGCCCTGCTGCCGGCCTGAACATCATCGCACGGCAAAAGGTCGTGTCTTACACCAGCCGCCAAGATCGTGTGCAGGCCGACGTCGTCTTCGAGGATGCGAATCACGCCCGTGCTCATGGATTGATCCCATAGCTAAACAGGAGCGTGGCTGGCCAAGGGGCGAGCCCGGTTCCGTCGCGCTCTCGTTTCGCCGCCCTCTACGCCGCGAACGCGTCGGCGCCGTTCGAACCCGGAGTCGAGGACATGTGCGCGACGACATCCTCCGCCGTAGCCCAAGCCACGCGGCCTCTGCCGGCGCGTTTGGCCTGATAGAGCGCGGCGTCGGCCCGCGCGAAGAGTTGGGCGGCCTCGCGCCCCCGATCCCATTCCGCCCCGCCGACGGTGACGCTCAACTGATGACGTCGACCATCGATGTCGAACCTGTGATCGGCGACGCAGACGCAAATGCGCTCGGCCGTTCTGCGCGCGTCCAGAACCGTGCAATCGATCAAGAGGATCGCGAATTCGTCGCCGCCGACGCGCGCGATGGTATCCGTGGGGCGCAACGCTCGATTCATGACGAGGGCAGTTTCGCGAATGCAAGCATCGCCGACCTGGTGGCCGAACCGGTCGTTGATCTGCTTGAAATAGTCGATGT
>NZ_CAXTBY010000105.1:0-14164 GCF_964242245.1 uncultured Methylobacterium sp.
CGAAGTTCTACGAGATCTACGACGTCATGAGCGGGATCGCCCAGGAGGTCGGCCTGGGCAAGCTGTCGCCGGAGGACGGCGCCAAGAAGGGCCAGGCCGAACTGCTGAAGCTCTGTCCCACAACCTGCCTGCTCTGAAGACGACGCTTCGAGACTCGGGCGGTGCGCTCGGAGACGCCGCCATCCCCGGCCGGAAAGCCGGGCACGGCGGCGTCCGGAGCACGGGACCGTTCGCCGCCTCTAAGCGGGCTTTCGTGGCTTCGCCCACGCAAGCCTGCTTAGATCTTCTTGTGGTCGCATCATTTTTCTCCGCGAACCGCGGTCCACTTCGCGGAATGATGCTTAGGCGCGATGAAGGACTGACGATGGCGAACGCCGCAGACGCCGTGATCCTGACGCCCGAGGCCGCACGCGCGCGGCCTCGGATCTGGTATCCCTACCTGCTGATCGCGCCGTCGATGATCACGCTGACGGTCGTGTCGCTGATCCCGTTCCTCTACACCGCCTACATCAGCGTCCACGCGGCCAAGTTCGGCCGGGTGACCGAATTCGTCGGGTTCACGAACTACGCGCAACTGCTGAACGACCCGCGGTTCTGGAACTCGATCGGCGTCGCCGCGGTGTTCGTGTGCATCTCCGTGCCGATCGAATTCATGCTCGGCCTCGTAGGCGCGCTGATGTTGAACCAGAACGTGCGCGGCCGCGGCGTGATCGTGCCGTTGCTGTTCATGCCGACCATGATGGCCCCGATCGTCGTCGGCCTCTTGTGGAAGATCATGCTCGCCGGCTCGTGGGGGCTTATCTCCTTCAACGTGCTGGAGCGGTTCGATCTGATCGGCGAGACCTCCGCCTTCGCCTCGCCGGCCTTCGCGCTCTACGCGCTGATCTTCGTCGACGTCTGGCAATGGACGCCGTTCATGATGCTGGCGTTCTTCGCCGGGCTTCAGGCGCTGCCGCTCGGCCCCTACCGTGCGGCGGCGGTCGACGGCGCCTCGACGCTGATGGTGTTCTTCAAGATCACGCTGCCGATGATGACGCCGCTGCTGGTGGTCATCGGTCTGCTGCGCTTCATCGACGCCTTCAAGGTGTTCGACACGGTCTACATCCTGACCGGCGGCGGACCGGGGATCGCGACCGAGACGCCGAGCCTCTTCGCCAACAAGATGACCTTCGAGTTCTGGAACCTCGGCGAATCCTCCGCCATGGCGGTGCTGGTCTGGATCGCGTTCTTCGCCTTCTGCAACGTCTTCTATCAGGTCGCCAAGAAGCGCCTGAACGCATTCTGAGGTTGACAATGGCTCTCGCCGCCGTCCGTGACGAACGCTCCAGCGGCTTTCTCTGGACCTCCATCGCCGTCGTCTACGCCGTCGTCACGCTGTTCCCGATCTTCTGGATGGCGACGATGATGGTGAAGCCGAACGAGGCGATGTTCGCGCGTCCCACCGTCTGGCTGTTCACGCCGACGCTCGACCATTTCGACTACGTGATCGCGAAGGGCTTCGCCTGGAGCCTGCTGACCTCCTTCGTGTTGTGCTCGATCTCGACCGCCCTCGTCGTTCTCATCGGCACGCCCGCGGCCTACGCCTTCGCGCGCTTCGAGATGCGGGCGAAGGACGACCTGTTCCTGTTCATCCTGGCGACCCGGATGGCGCCGCCGGTGTGCATGGTGATCCCGTTCTACTTCATCTTCGCCAAGATCGGCCTGCTCGACACCTTCACTGGCCTGACGCTCGCCTACATGACCTTCAATCTCTCGTTCTACGTCTGGGTGCTGCGCAGCTTCTGCCGCGACCTGCCCGTGGAGCTGGAGGAAGCCGCCACGCTGGAGGGCTGGTCGAGGCCGCAGGTGTTCCTGCGGCTGGTGCTGCCGCTCCTGCGCAACGGCGTCGTCGCGACGGCGGTGCTGTGCTTCATCTTCGCGTGGAACGAGTTCCTGTTCGCGTTCATGCTCGGCGGCAAGGCGGTGCAGACGCTGCCCGTGTCGATCCCGAAGCTCATCACCGGCCAGGGCGTGCGCTGGGGCGAGATGGCGGTGGTCGGCGTCGTCGCGCTCGCGCCGGTGCTCACCGTCGTCTTCCTGCTGCAGCGGCACATCATCCGCGGCCTGACGCTCGGCGCGGTGAAGGGATGACCGCCGCTCTCCGCGACGGACCGTCCGCCCTCGATCGCGCTTCGGGGACACGAGCATGACCGCAGACCCCATCGTCGCCCGCAAGGACTCGGCCCGCAAGGACCTGGCCCGCAAGGACCCGCGCCTGCCGCCGCCGCTCGCCGTCTCCGAAGGCGACGACTGGACCGATGCGCTGAGCCTGCTGTCGCCCGGCGCCGCCGCGACGGTGGTCGCGGTCGTGCGCACGCTCTGCCCGCACGACGCCATCCCCGAGCGCGTCTACCGCCGCACCGTGCTGCACATGGACCGGCTGTTCGCGGCGAGCCCGGCCGCGGCGCAGTTGGTGGCGGAAGCCCTCGACACGCTCGATGCCGCGCTGCCGCTCCCGTTCAGGGAGCGCTCCGAGAGCTACCGGGTCGCGAGCCTGAAGGCGATCGAGGCGACGCCTGCCTTCACGGTGCTCCAGCGGGCCGCCGTCCGCTTCTTCTACGACGACGTCGAGGTCTGGCAGGCGTGCGGCTACGAGGGCGCCGTCTCCGACATCGGCGGCTTCGTGCACCGCGGGTTCGACGACCTCGACTGGTTGCCGGAGCCGGCCGAGGCCGCCGGCGGGGAGGTCTGAGCATGGCGACCTACGCGCTCGACGACGGCGATGTCGTCGTCATCATCGGTTCCGGGGCCGGCGGTGGGACGCTCGCCCACGAGCTCTGCGCCCACGGCCTGAAGGTCGTGGTGCTGGAGGCCGGCAGGCAGCTCTCCACCGACGATTTCGTCAACGACGAGTGGGCCGGCTACGCGATGCTGTCCTGGCTCGACAAGCGCACCGCCTCCGGCAACTGGCGCGTGGCGCGCGACCATCCGACGGCGCCGTCGTGGAGCTGCATGACGGTCGGCGGCACCACCACGCACTGGTCGGGCTGCTGCTACCGCTTCGAGGATTTCGAGCTTCGCGCCCGCACCGTCTACGGCGACATCCCCGGAACCAGCCTGATCGACTGGCCGATCACGCTGGCCGAGCTCGAACCCTATTACGAGCGCGCCGAGGCGCGCATGGGCGTGACCGGCACCAACGGCCTGCCGCCGCTGCCGCCGAACAACAATTACAAGGTGATGCGCGCCGGCGCCGAGCGGCTGGGGCTGACCGTCTCGACCGGCCGGCACGCGATCAATGCGATCCCCTACGACGGCCGTCCGGCGACGGTGCAGGACGGCTTCACCGTCACCGGCGACCGCAACGGCTCGCGCTGGTCGACGCACAACGTCGAGTTGCCGCGCGCCGCGGCGACCGGCAGGCTGGATCTGCGTTGCCAGTGCCGCGCCGTGCAGATCGAGCACGCGGCGTCGGGTCGCGCCTCCGGCGTCGTCTACGTGGACGCGGACGGCGTCCGCCGGCGGCAATCCGCCCGCGTGGTGGTACTCGCCGGCAATTGCGTCGAGTCCTCGCGCCTGCTGCTGCACTCCAAGAGCGCGCGCTTCCCGGATGGCCTGGCCAACGGCTGGGGTCACGTCGGCCGGCACTACCTGCGTCACGTCGTGCAGACGGTATGGTCCGTGTTCGACAGGCCGGTCCACATGAACCGCGGCGAGATCATGGCCGGCTACATCCCGGACTTTGCGAGCCACGACCCGTCGCGGGGCTTCTCGGGCGGCTACCTGATCGAGCTGAACAGCATGGGGCTGCCGACATGCGCGGCGTTCTTCGAGCCGGGCTGGTGGGGCAGGGACTTCGCGCAGGTGATGGAGCAGTACGCCCACATCGCCGGCCTCTTCATGACCGGCGAAGACATGCCTCAAGCTGGCAACCGGGTGACGCTGGGGGACGAACTCGACGCCTTCGGCGTACCGGTGGCCAACCTCCACTACGACGACCATCCCAACGATCTGCGGATGCGCAACCACGGCTTCAGGATGCTGGCCGGCATCCACAAGGCCGCCAGCGCGAAGCGTTCGATCGAGGCGCCGCCCTACCCGGCAAGCCACAATCTCGGCTCCAACCGCATGAGCGCCCGGCCCGAGGACGGCGTGCTGGACGGCCACGGCCGCGCGCATGAATGCGCCAACCTGTTCATCGCCGACGGCAGCCGGTTTTCGACCGGCGGCGCGCGCAACCCGACGCTCACGATCGTCGCGCTCGCGATCCGGCAGGGCGATTTCATCGCCGCCGCGGCGCGCGGCGGCGCGCTCTGACGTTCCGCTCCCGAGGAGGCCCTCCATGAATCCGGCTGCGTTCGATGTCATCGACGGCCTGCCGCACTACAAGCTGTTCATCGATGGTACGTGGACGAAGTCCTCGCGCAACAGGCTCGCCGACGACGTCAATCCCGCGACCGGCGCGGTCTTCGCCCGCACGCAGCAGGCGGGCGCCGAGGAGGTCGATCGCGCGATCGCGTCCGCGCACGCCGCGGCGCAGACGTGGGGCAGGACGATGGTCTCCGAGCGCGAGAGCCTACTCCTGAAGACCGCGGACGTCATCCTCCGCCGCACGCCCGAGATCCGCGACCTGCTGATCGAGGAATGCGGCTCGGTGTTCTCCAAGGCGCTGTGGGAGATCGAGTACGTGGTCGACGCGCTGCGCTGCGCGGCCGGGGACGCGCGCCACGTCATGGGCGAGACCATGCCGATGACGATGCCCGGCCAGATCTCGATCTCGATCCGCAGGCCGCTCGGCGTCGTCGCCGGCATAGCGCCGTTCAACTCGCCGTTCCTGCTGTCGATGAAGAAGATCGCCTACGCGCTCGCGACGGGCAACACGTTCATCCTCAAGCCGTCCGAGGAGACCCCCATCTCCGGCGCGCTGATCGCGGACCTGTTCGACGAGGCGGGCCTGCCGCCGGGCGTGCTGAACGTGATCCCGGGCGTGCCGGCCGAGGTCGGCGACCGCCTGATCGCCGACCCGCGCGTCCGGATGATCACCTTCACCGGCTCCACGCGCACGGGCCGGCATCTCGCCGTGGAGGCGGCCAGGCACCTGAAGCGGTTCACGCTGGAGATGGGCGGCAAGAGCCCGCTGATCGTGCTCGCGGACGCCGACCTCGACTACGCCGTCGACGCCGCAGCCTTCGGCATCTACCTGCACCAGGGGCAGGTCTGCATGGCGAGCGCGAAGGTGATCGTCGAGGCGCCGCTGTTCGACGCCTTCGCGGAGACGTTCAAGGCCAAGACCGCCGGCATCAAGGTCGGCGACCCGCGCGACCCGGAGACCGTGATCGGCCCGCTGATCCGCGCCCGCCAGTGCGATTTCATCGACGGCCAACTCAAGGACGCCTCCGAGAAGGGCGCCACGATCGTCGCCGGCGGCACGCATGAGGGGCCGTTCTACCAGCCGACCGTGCTGACCGGCGTGACGCCCGGGATGCGCATCTACCACGAGGAGAGTTTCGGACCCGTGGTCTCGCTGATCTGTGCCGAGGACAGCGAGGACGCGCTCCGGATCGCGAACGACACCGAGTACGGGCTCTCCGCGGCTCTGATCACCAACGACATGCAGAAGGCGCTCGACCTGTCCCTGCGGCTGGAATCCGGCATGGTGCACGTCAACGACACCACCATTTCCGACGAGCCGCACGTCCCGTTCGGGGGCGTCAAGAACTCCGGCTTCGGCCGCGAGGGTGGACGTTACTCGCTGGAGGCGCTCACGGAGGTGAAGTGGGTGACGCTGCAGATGGGCAAGCGGCTTTTCCCATTCTAGAGCATTTCCCATGATCTTCGGATCACGGAAAATGCTCTAACGCCTTGCATGGTCGCATTGTCTTCACGCAAGGCGGCATCCACCTCGCTGGAAAATGCCGGCCTTATGGAGCAAATGCACCAAGGGGATGGCACGTGCCGTCGTTAGCGGTGGCGTGGACCATCGTTGGCTGTGCGTCGGCGTGATTTTGAGCCTAGCCAAGCGCATTGGGTTCTACATACGGCCATAAGACTGACGGCGCCGACGATCTGACGACATGGGACGGTGGACACGGGCGCTTATCATACCTGCGATCGGACCTGCCACGGCGGACCCTCCGCCTCGCTTCGGCCTCGGCCGTCCCGCAATCCCGGCGGCCGTCGCACCCTGGGACATCGATGTCCGTACCGATGGTCGGGGCCCCCGGCTACGGCACGGCGCGCGACGGAGCGGTTCTCTTCGCCGCGCGCCGCGCCGGATGCCGCGGTGCGCAGGGCGAGGGCGCCGCCGATGCCCTCGTGGGCGGCCGTGGCACGTTGGCGACGGGAAAGCCGGTCCGGACCTTCGGCAGCTACTGGCCCTACGCGACGACCCTGCTCGACGATATCCGGCGCGCGATGCCCTTCGATGCCCCACAATCCCTGACCGCGGACGAGGTCTACGCGGTCAGCGCTTACGTCCTGCAGCTCAACGGCGTCCTGCCCGAGGGCGCCGGCCTCGATGCCGTCTCGCTGTCTGGGGTGGTGATGCCGAACCGGCACGGGTTCACCGCCGATCCACGGCCCGATCTGCCGGTCGCCGCACCCTGAGCAGCCGGCACGTCCTGATCATGGCGACCCTCGCCGTCTCCGCACGCGCCCCATCGTCGATCACCTCGGACCTCGGCATCCCGGCAGCCAGCGACCCGGTGATGAAGGCGGAGTAGTGGAGCATTTTCCGCAACGGCTGCGCCGGCGAATAACATTGTCGCTCACGATGGATATTGGAAATAGGCTTCCTTTGACGCGGTCCTGGGCGAAGTCGATACTTTGAAACGCTCCGAAGTCCAGACCCATCGCATCGACGGAGCCCCTTCCGGCGTAGTCGGCACGGTGCCATCTGCCTGATGGCGACAGGAGCTTCCCGATGGCAGAGACGATCGCACACCATGTCTACGACGAGGTGATCGCCGCCAACGAGGCCTACGCCGGCGCCTTCGACAAGGGCGACCTCGCCCTGCCGCCGGCTCGGCGCTTCGCGATCCTCACCTGCATGGACGCGCGCCTCGATCCGGCGAAGTACGCCGGGCTGTCGGAGGGCGATGCCCACGTCATCCGCAATGCCGGCGGCCGGGCGAGCGACGACGCCATCCGCTCGCTAGTGATCTCGCACAAGCTGCTCGGCACGCGGGCTTGGTTCGTCATCCACCACACCGATTGCGGGATGGAGTTCTTCACGAACGCGATCCTCGGCGACCTGCTCGCCGACAGCCTGGAGACGGCCGCGCTGGAGAACGGCGCCTGGGTGAACCCGCATCACGGCGGCGGCTCGCCCGCCGGCCACGGCATCGACTGGCTGACGATCCCCGACCGGCTCGGCAGCGTCGCTCACGACGTCCGGCGCATCCGTGCCCACCCGCTCGTGCCCGGCCACATCCCGATCTTCGGCTTCGTCTACGACGTGGCCACGGGACGCCTGAACGAAGTCGAGGCCGCGAGCGAAGCCGGCCGGCCCACCGCGCAACCGCCCGAGCCTTGAGCCCGCGGCGCATCCATCGGAGAACACCATGATCGTCACATCCCCGCGCGGCGGCGTTGTCCCGCCGTCCCGCCGCGCCGTGCTGCGCGCCGGCGCGACCCTGGCGGCCGGGCTCGCTGGCATGGTCCCGGGCCTTCGCGGCGCCCGCGCCGCCGAGCGCACCGTCAGGCTCAGCTATCAGCGCTCCTCCGTGCTGCTCACCATCCTGAAGGTGAAGGGCACGCTGGAGGAACGGCTGAAGCCGCTGGGCTTCACTCCGTCCTGGCACCTGTTCACCAACGTGATCGAGCCGATGAACGCGGGCGTCGTCGACCTCCACGCCGACGTCGCCGACGCGGTGCCGATCTTCACCCAGGCCGCCAACGCAGCCCTGACGTTCTACGCCCGCGAACGCGGCTCGCCCGCGGCCGAGGCGATCATCGTGCCGGCTTCCTCGTCCATCCGCACGGTCGCGGACCTGAAGGGCCGCACGGTCGGCGTCTCGCGCGGCTCGGGCTGCCATTTCGTGCTCGCCGCCGCCCTCAAGCGCGCGGGCCTGAGCTTTGCCGACATCAAGCCGGCCTATCTCCAGGCGCCGGAGGGCGCGGCGGCGTTCGAGCAGGGGAGCCTCGATGCCTGGGTGATCTGGGACCCGTTCCTCGCCATCGCCGAGGCCAAGCGCCCGGTGCGGGTGATCGCCGACGCCACCGGGTTTTCGAGCTACCACCGCTATTACCTAGCCAACGACAGCTTCGTCGCGGCCCACCCGGACATCGTCGCGACGGTGTTCCAGGCGCTCGGCGAGGCGGGGCGCTGGGTCAAGGACAATCCGGACGCGGCCGTGGCCCTGCTGGCCCCCGTCTGGGGCGACCTGCCGCCGGCAATCGTGGCGGCGGCCAATGCCCGGCGCACCTACGTCGTCGATCCGGTGGAGCGGGCCCAGCTCGGCGAGCAGCAGGCCATCGCCGACACCTTCCGCGAGGCCGGGCTGATCCCGCGCCAGATCGACGCGACCGACGTGCGGATCTGGCAGCCGCCGGCAGGCCGGGGCTGAGCCAGTGCGCGATCATCCCCTGCGCTTCGGCATCTGGGCGGCGGTGCACGGCGCGCGCGCCGCCCACCACGACCCGGACGAGCCCGACGACGCCTCGTGGGAACGCAACCGCGCCCTGGTCGTGGAAGCGGAGGCGCTGGGATTCGACGCGGTGCTGGTCGCCCAGCATACGGCCAACCCCTACGACGATCGCCGCGACCAGTTGGAGGCCTGGACCGCGACCGCGGCGCTTGCCGCGCTGACGGAGCGGATCGAGCTCATCGCGGCGATCAAGCCGGGGCTCTACCATCCGGTGGTGCTGGCGAAGATGGCCCTGCAGATCGAGCACATCGCCTGCGGCCGCTTCGCGCTCAACCTCGTCAACGCCTGGAACCGGGCGGAATTCGAGAAGGCCGGCCTGCCGTTTCCGGCCCACGACGCGCGCTACGGCTACGGCCGGGAGTGGATCGGCCTCGTCGATAGCCTGATGCGCGGCGAGCGCGTAAGCTTTTCGGGCGAGCACTTCCGGATCGAGGACTACCAGTTACGGCCGGCCGGGACATACCGGGCGCGCCCGAAGATCTATCTCGGCGGCGAGTCGGAGCCGGCACGCGCGCTGGCAGCCGACCACGCCGACATCTGGTTCATCAACGGCCAGCCGCTCGACGACGTCGCCGGCCTGATCGCCGACGTGGCACGCCGCCCGGCCGCCAACGGCCCGCTCGCCTACGGCCTCTCGGCCTTCGTCATCGCGCGCGAGACCGACGCGGAGGCGCAAGGAGAGCACGCGCGCCTCCTGGCGCTCGCGGGCCGCGACGCGACGCTCCGCGCCGACACGCGGGCGCGGACCGACACGGCGAGCGTGATGTTCGCCAAGACCGATGCGGCGGCCGCGCGCCATGTCGGCACCAACGGCGGCACCGCGGCCGGGCTCGTCGGCAGCTACGAGACGGTGGCCGCGCGCATCCGCGCCTTCCACGCGGCCGGGATCGAACTGTTCATGCTCCAGTTCCAGCCCTTCGAGGCCGAGATGCGGCGCTTCGCCCGCCACGTGATCCCGCGCGTCCGGTGAGACGGGACGGCGCATCCGTCGCGCAGTGGCGGCTACTCGGCCGCTGCGCGGCCGGACGAAAGGTGGCGGCGATGGGCCGGGCGGCGCAGGCCGAGGTTTTCGCGCAGCGTCCGGCCCTCGTATTCCGTCCGGAACAGGCCGCGGCGCTGGAGTTCGGGGATCACCAGCGCGGCGAAGTCGTCCAGCCCGCCGGGAAGCGTCGGCGGCATGATGTTGAAGCCGTCGGCCCCGTCCGCCTCGAAGCGCTCCTGCAGGGCATCCGCGATCTGCGCGGCGGTGCCGACGAGCGTCCAGTGCCCGCGTGCGCCGGCGATGCGCAGGTAGAGCTCGCGGATCGTCAGACCGTCGCGCCGCGCGAGCGTGACGAGCAGGGCCTGCCGGCTCTTGCCGCCCTCCGTGGCGGGCGCTTCGGGGACCGGGGCGTCGTCCGCGTAGCCGGAGAGGTCGAGGCCGGCGAGCTGCTCCAGCAGCGAACGCCCGACGACGGGGTGGATCAAGTCTTGGAGCGCGCCGTACTTGTCCTGCGCCTCGCCCTCCGTGCGCCCGACGACCGGAAAGGCACCGGGCATGATCTTGAGGTCGTCCGGGTCGCGACCGTACCGTGCCATGCGGCCCTTCACGTCCGCGTAGAAGGCCCTGGCATCTTCCAGCGTCGTCTGTGCGGTGAAGATCACTTCGGCGGTCCGGGCCGCGAGCGCCTTGCCGGCTTCCGAGGAGCCGGCCTGCACCACCACCGGATGCCCCTGCGGCGGCCGCGGCACGTTGAGCGGCCCGCGCACCGAGAAGTGCGCGCCTTCGTGGGCCAGCACGTGCAGCTTGTCGGGATTGAAGAAGCGTCCCTCCGCCCGGTCCCGGACGAAGGCGTCGTCCTCGAAGCTGTCCCACAGGCCCGCCACCACGTCGGCGAGCTCCTCGGCGCGGGCGTAGCGCGTGGCATGGGCGAGGTGGCTGTCGCGGCCGAAATTGTAGGCCTCGCGGGGATCGGCTGAGGTGACGAGGTTCCAGCCCGCCCGGCCGCCGCTGAGGTGATCGAGCGAGGCGAACTTGCGCGCGACGTGGAAGGGCTCGTTGTAGGTGGTCGAGGCGGTCGCGACCAAGCCGATGCGCTCGGTCACCGCCGAGAGGTGGGAGAGCAGGGTCAGCGGCTCGAACTGCCCGACGTAGCGGATCGCCGTGCGGCTCAAGGCGTCGATATCGTCGCCGCGGATGCTGACGCCGTCGGCGAGGAAGATGAGATCGAACTTGGCGGCCTCGGCGACCTGCGCAAGGCGCCGGTAATGCGCCGGATCGACCCCGGCATCGGCCTGCGACGACGCGTGGCGCCAAGCCGCGACGTGGTGCCCGCCCGGATAGAGGAAGGCGCCGAGGTGCAGTTTTTCTCCATGACGCGCCATGGAAAACTCCTTCCTCTTCAGGGTCCGGTCGTGTGGGTGCTTATGCGGAGCCGACCCGGTACTGGCGTGGCGGGGCCGTGCCGTTGACGGCGAAGTCGCCGACCGTGCGGGCGCGGTAGATCCGCGGGTTGTGCGAGGCGATGGTGCGCGCGTTGCGCCAGTGCCGGTCGAGGCCGAGCCCGCCCTTCGTCGCCGAGGCGCCGAGCGCGTCGAACAGGGTTGTCGTGGCGTCGAGGACGAGGTTCGTCACCACCGTCACCGCTTGGTTGACCTCGACGTCGGCGATTGAGGCCTCGGCCTCGGCCGACCGACCGGCACGATGAGCCTCGTAGGTCCGCTGCACGGACTCCGCGGCCTTCAGCACGATCGCGCCGGCCGCGTAGGCGGCTGCGCGCCCGCGCCCGACCACCTCCAGCACCTGCGGATCGTCACTGGTGCGGCCGGCATTGCCGTGGCTGTAGATCCGCGTCCGCTCCGACACGAGCTTAGCCACATCGACTGCGGCCGAGCGTGCGATGCCCGACAGCGTCGCGAGGTGGACGAGCTGGAAGAACGCCATCGCGTAGGGGAAGCGCGCCGGGTCCGGCTTGATCAGGTCCGGCCCGAGGATCACGTCGGTGAACGTCGCCGTGCCGCTCGCGGTCAGCGCCTGCCCGAAGCCGTCCCAGTCGTCCACGATCGCGACGCCCGGCGCCCGCACGGGCACCGCCGCGACCATCGCCGCCCCCGCCTCGTCCTGCGCCGAGAGGTGGATCCAGTCGGCGAACAGCGAGCCGGTGGTGTAGAATTTCCGGCCGTTCAAGACCCATTCCGCCCCTCGCGGGCGCAGGATGGTGTCGAACTGCCCGACCTTCGCCTCGCCGGTCTCGGACACGCCGCTGCCGACCGTCTGACGGTCGCCGATCCGCCCGAGCCAGCGCTCCCGCCATTCCGGAGAGGACGAGCACAACGCGTCCTCGGTGAACCCGAAATGGGCGCGCAGCGCATTGGTGACGTTGGGGTCGGCCTGCGACAGCTCGATCAGCAGGGCGAACAGTTCCGGCAGGCTGGCAGTGAAGCCACCCTGGTCACGTCCGAGCCGCAGGGTGGTGAATCCCGCATCTTTGAGCCAGTCGATCTCGTCATGGGGCAACCGGCGCTCCCGGTCCCGCGCCACGGCCGTGCCCCGGACCCGCGCGAAGACCGGCCGGAAGCCGGCGGCGAGATCCTCGTAGCGCGCGCTCGGCCCCGCGCCCCATCCCGCATCCGTCTGAGACATCCGTCCGATCCCGTGAAGCCGAAGGGGGGCCGCGCGCCTGCGGCAGCAAGCGACCCGGCATCAGTTTCTGCCGTCACAGATCGACAATCGTGACGAGGGCCGCAAGTGGGAATCCAATCTTTGCCACATATTCGGAAATCAGAACTCCATTTACGCGTCGATCTGGATCAGCTTTTTTAAATTCATAAGTTTATCGGAAGATCATTTTCGTTGACCGGCGGCGATCGGCCGTTAGGCTTGCTCGGATACGCTGCCTGCTGCTTTTCGTGGCAGGACGCGGTGCCTTTTCAAATCCGGACTGCGTTATGAGCGCACGGCGCGAACTGCGATTGAACGCTTTCGAGATGGCTGCGCCCGGCCACACCTGGGCAGGCCTATGGCGGCATCCGCGGGATACCACCGCGGGCTACAACACCCTCGAGTACTGGGTCTCGCTCGCCCGCACCGCCGAGCGCGGCCTGTTCGACGGCGTCTTCCTCGCCGACGTGTTCGGGATCTACGACGTCTACGGCGGCAGGGCCGAGACCGCGCTGGCACGGGCGGCGCAGGCACCCAACATCGACCCGTTCCTGGTCGTGCCGGCGATGGCGCACGCCACCAAGCATCTCGGCTTCGGGGTCACCGCGAACCTGACCTACGAGCACCCCTACGCGTTCACGCGAAAGGTCTCGACCCTCGACCACCTGACGGGCGGCCGGGTCGGCTGGAACGTCGTCACCGGCTACCTCGAGAGCGGCGCGCGCGGGATGGGCTTGGCAGAGGCCCGCGCCCACGACGAACGCTACGATGCGGGCGAGGACTTCCTGGAGGCCGCCTACAAGCTCTGGGAGGGAAGCTGGGAGGACGGCGCCGCCGTGCGCGACCGTGCGGGCGGCGTCTTCACGCGCCCCGACAAGGTGCACCGCGTCGTCCACGACGGCCCGTATTACCAGGTCGACGGACAGCACCTGACCGAGCCGTCGCCGCAGCGGACGCCGGTGCTCTACCAGGCCGGGGCGTCGTCGCGAGGCCGCCAGTTTGCCGCCCGGCACGCCGAGAGCATTTTCCTCAACGGCCAGACCAAACCGATCGCGGCGAAGGCGGTGCGCGCCATCCGGGAGGCCGCCAAGGCGGCGGGGCGCGATCCTCACGACATCCTGATGTTCCTCGGCGCCACGGTGATCGTCGCGCCGACGCGGGCCGAGGCGCTGGAGCTCCGCGACGAGTACGCGCGCTACCTCGACGTCGCGGGGCAACTCGCCCTCGTCTCCGGCTGGACCGGCATCGACCTGTCGGAGCTCGATGCGCACGAAGGGCTCGCCTACGTGAAGACCAACGCGATGCAGTCGCTCGTCGAGAACCTGACGATACCCGGCGAACGCCCGTTCACGCGCGCCGACTTCGCCGAGTTCGGCCCGCGCGGCGCACGGGCCCCGTTCATCGTCGGGTCGCCCTCGGAAGTCGCCGACGCGTTGCTGTCCTGGGCCGAGGAAGCCGACGTCGACGGCTTCAACCTCACCCGCGCCGTGGCGCCGGAGACCATCGAAGCCTTCGTCGACCTCGTCGTCCCCGAACTCCAGTCCCGCGGCGCGTTCAAGCAGCGGTACCGCGACGGGACGCTTCGCGAAAAGCTTTTCCCGGAGGGCAGCGCGCATCTCAAGGCGACCCATCCGGGCGCCCGTTTCCGCCGCTTGGACGCGGTTGCGCAGGCCTCGGCCGCCTGACCTGATCTTGTTTCCTTGAAGATACAGGATTTGGCGCGGGTCCCTTCTCCCGGGGGGAAAGGACAGGATGAGGGGCGTGACCTTTCCGTAGATGTCACGCCCCTCAACCCAGCTCTCTCCCTTGGGAGAGGGAGCGCGCGCATATCGACAGACATCAACCCCAGACCTGAGGATTCGCGATGCCCGCTGCCAGAACCCGTCGCGACCTCTTC
>NZ_CAXTBY010000106.1:0-13834 GCF_964242245.1 uncultured Methylobacterium sp.
GGCTTGCCGTTGTCCCAGGTCTCGGCGAGCGCGATGAGATCGAGGTTCTCCTCCATCCGGTCGGCGATTCTGTTGAGGATGCGGGCGCGCTCGCCCGGCGCGGTGCGGCCCCAGGCCTCCTTGGCGGCGTGGGCGGCATCCAGCGCCTTGTCCACGTCCTGCGCGTCGGAGCGGGCGACCTCGCAGATGACCCGGCCGGTGATCGGCGAGGTGTTCTCGAAGTAGCGGCCGTTGGTGGGCGCGACCCACTGGCCGCCGATGAAGTTCTCGTAGCGGGCCGAGAACGGGGACTTCGTCCTGGCGTCGGCCAGGAATTCCGGCTTGTTCATGGTGATGTTCCTCCGTGGGACGGCATGGCGCGCCGGCGTTCCGGGCTTCTCACTGGCCCCTCGCAGCCAAGGGCAGATGACCGCCCAAAGCAAGTTAGACTTTTGGCCATAGGCTACCGGTCGCACCGTCCGGTCAGCCTACGCCGAACCGGGCGCGCTGGCGACCACGGACGGGTGGAAATGCCCGCGCTCACGCATCCTTGCGGGCCTTGCGGGTCGCAGCAGCCTTCTTCGCCGAGGCCGAACGCTGCTCGGGCGTGCGCGCGCCGGACGCGGCGCCGCCCTTTTGCCCACCCGCGTGCGCTGCCGGATGGCCCGTCGCCCGGCCCCGGCCGGAGCCGCCGGGCTTCCTGCCGCCGCCGTCGGCCTTGTTGACCGTCGCCCAGGCGCGCGCCTCGGCCTCACCCTCTGGAACACCGCGCGACGCGTAGGAGTCCGCGATGTGCTCGGCCTTGCGGATCTGCTTGTCGGTGTACTTCGCCTTGTCGCCCTGCGGCATGGCTTCCTCCTCGTCCGCTCCGAACGGACCCTCAGCCGTTACCCGTCGGACTGTCGAGGACGGCGCGCACGCGGTGGACAAGGTCTGTGCGGCGATAGGGCTTGTTCAGGAGGTCGAACTCAGATCCGCCCGCATCGGTTCGCTCGAGGCTCGCCTCAGCGTAGCCCGTGGTCAGGAGCACCTTGAGCCTGGGCTGGCGGCGGCGCGCCTCGCGGGCGAGCATCACACCGTTCATGCCGCCCGGCATGATCAGGTCGGTGAAGATCAGATCGATGCGGTCGTTCCCGTCGAGGATTTCCAGGGCCTCCCGGCCGTTGCCGGCCATCAGCGTCGTGTAGCCGAAATCGCGCAGGATCGTCCGGGCGAGCTCGGCCACGTCCTCGCGGTCGTCAACGATCAGGACGGTCTCGGTACCCTGGCGGTCGATGGCGCGGGTCGCCGCCTTCGGCAGATCGCTCACCGGCGTCTCGGTCGCGGGAAACGACAGGCGGACGGTGGTGCCCGCGCCGAGCGTCGACTCGATCTGCGCCGCCCCGCCCGACTGCTTGGCGAAGCCGTAGACCATCGACAGGCCGAGCCCGGTGCCCTTGCCCTCCTCCTTGGTGGTGAAGAACGGGTCCATCACCCGCGCCAGCACGCTCGGCGGCATGCCCGTGCCGGAATCAGCGATCGCGATCCCGACGTAGCGGCCAGTCCGCAGGGGACCGGTGCCGGTAATGTCGCTCGCCTCCACGTCCCGGTTCTCGGTGGCGATCCGGATACGACCGCCGTCGGGCATCGCGTCACGGGCGTTGATCACGACGTTGAGGATCGCGACCTCGGCCTGGGTCGGGTCGACGCGGCAGTTCCAAAGGTCGGGGGCGAGGTCGAGGTCGACCGCGATCGTCTCGCCGATGGAGCGGGCGAGCAGCTCGCCCATGCCCTCGATCAGGGCGTTGAGGTTGACCGTGCGGCCCTCCAGCCGCTGCTTGCGCGAGAACGCGAGAAGCTGCTGCGTCAGCGCCGTCGCCCGCTCGGCGGCGTGGCGGATGGTCTGCGCGGCGCGGCCGAGCCGCGCCCGGTCGGCCTCCGGCTTCTCCAGGCCGGCGCTGAGGATGTCGACGTAGCCGACGATGACCTGAAGCAGGTTGTTGAAGTCGTGGGCGATGCCGCCGGTGAGCTGGCCCAGCGCCTCCATCTTCTGCGCCTGCCCCAGCGCCTCCTCGGCGTCGCGCCGGCGCGAGACGTCGAGCTGCGAGGCGAAATAGTACACCAGCGCGCCGTTCGTATCGTGGACGGGGGAGACGAACAGCGCGTTCCAGAAGGTCGAGCCGTCCTTGCGGTAGTTCAGGATCTCGGTGCTATGCTCGCGTCGCTCCGCGATCGCCGCGCGCAGCTGCTCGACCGATGCCCGGTCGGTCTCCGGCCCCTGGAGGAAGCGGCAGTTGCGGCCGATCAGCTCCTCGGGCGCGTAGCCCGACATCGCGGCGAAGGCGTGGTTGGCGAAGATGATCGGATTGTCGGGCTGGTGCGGGTCCGTGACGATCATCGGCATCCGGGTGGTCTCGACGGCCGCGAAGAAGATCTCGCTCTTCGGGTCGGACACGTTGGCCACCGCTCCGGCGCCGACGCGGGTGATCCTGCCGGTAGGCGGCGTCTCCGGTGTCCTGGTCATGTCGACGGTGTCTCGACCCTGCGCATCATCCCGCCACGTGGTTGGTCGAAGGTCCGGATCCGGCGGGCATCCGCCGCTGGAAGCCTGGGACGCCCGGACGGGACGTGCCGATCAGCGGTCGCCGTCAGGAGACGGTTCGCGTCGTTGCCAGCTCCACGATCGGAACCGTCTGCGGGTTAGCGCAACCGTCTCTGTTGCTGCAACGCGGCGAACCGGGAACCGATCCATCCACAGATCCAGAACGCCTCACTGCGATTTCCGCGCACAGTGCCGGCCGTGCCAAATCGCGGCACGACGCGAGCCTATCCTCTACGAACTGGACGCGGAGTTGTTCGACGGTGCCGCGGGTGATTAGATTGTGCGAAGCGTCCTGCTCATCGGCGGCGCGGCTCTTGCTGACCGGGCCGTGAGGGTTTGCAACGACGCGCCCTGAAGACGACGGCCTATCGCGAATGTCCGACATCGACGTGGTCTTCCTCGCACCGGACGAGGTCTCGGGTCACGGCGTCGGCTCGTTGCGCCGGACGATCGCGTTCGCGCCCGGGGAGCCGGTTCCGCGGATCGGCGAGTGCGTCATCATCGGGTTCGAGTCCGCGCCGTCGCGCTGGCTGGTGCAGGACGTCGCCCACATCTTCGAGCGCGATGCCCACGGCATCGCGATCAAGCTGATGACCCCGAACGACTAGAGCCGTGCCCGATCCCGTTGGATCGGGTTACGTCTCTCAGTCTTTGGTTGTGTCGCGCGGCTCTGACGACGAACCGGCGTCCACATCGTCGGGGAGCGCCCAAAGCTGCCCCAGTCCGCCTACGCCGCATTCTGCGCGAGCCGCATGGGCGGGGCGGCGCGCGGCCGCTCGACCGGAGCGGCCGCATCGGCGCGCGCGGCCGCCAGCGCCGCTGCCAGCGCCTCGTTGAGGGTGGTCGCCAGGACATCGGCCGAGGTCGCCCGACGCAGCCGATCGAGGGTGGCCGGGTCGCGCTCGCGCCAGAACCCGACCAGCACGCGCACGCCCGGTACGGCGCGGCGCGCCTGCCGGACGGTGAAGCGGATTTGCGACAGGCTCACCGGCTCGAGGTAGGAGAAGCAGATCAGCGCGATGCCCGAGGGGTCCCGCGGCCGTTCGCCCGCGCGGATCGCGGCCATCGCCATCACCTGCGCGGGCAGGCCGTGGCGCGCCAGCGTCTGGCTCAGCATCTGCGTCGCCGCCTCGTCGAACGGGCCGCGGCTGGAGACGCAGAGTACCGGCGCAGATCCGCGCCACGCCGGTGCGAGGTCGTCGTGCGCGAGGACGACGGCGGCGACCTCGCGGTCGGGCCCGGCGGCGGCGACCGCGGCGGCGGCCTCCGAATTGCCGGGGCGGGACGAACCGTTGCGGGCGCGGCGGGCGACCGCGGCCGTCCCGAGGCCGGCAACGACGGCGCGGACCGCGGCGCCGACCCTGCCCTGGCGTTCCCGGTCGAGGGTGCCGCGCGCGAGATCCTCCTGCGCGAGCAGGAGGCCCTCCAGCACGACCTCGTCGTAGTAGGTGACGAGCGCCCGCTCCTTCAGGAACTGCCGCCCCTGGTCGATCGCCTCGGCCGGGTCGTTGGCCAGCATGCGCTGATAGAAGATCTCGGGCGGGTCGAGGGCCGGCCGGTCGCCGAGCAGCACGTCGAGGTACCAGAGCCGGTCGACGTGGCGCCCGAGCACGACGAGACAGACGGTGAGCGGGGTGGCGAGCACGAGGCCGATCGGGCCCCACAGGAACGTCCAGATCGTCGCCGAGAGGATCACCGCGATCGGCGAGAGGCCGGTGGAGTGGCCGTAGAGCAGCGGCTCGATCACGTGCCCGCAGATCGGCTCGACCACGAGGAACAGCACGGCGGTCGCGATCACCATGTTCCATCCCGGATCGACGGCGGCGGCCAGCACCAGCGGCAGCAGCGCGCTGATCGCGGCGCCGACGTAGGGCACGAAGCGCAGGATCGCCGCGAGCACGCCGAACAGCGTCGGGCTCGGCACCCCGATCAGCCACAGGCCGGCCCCGATCACGAGGCCGAAGGCGACGTTCAGAGCGAGCTGGGCCAGGAAGAAGCGGCTCAGGCGGCCGGCCGCGTCGTCGATCGCCGCGGTGGTGCGGCGCAGGTCGCCCGAGCCGACGAGCCGGATCATGCGGTTCCGCAGGTCCTCGCGCTGGAGCAGGATGAAGATCGTGAAGATCAGGATCAGGCCGGTGGTGGCCAGGGGATGCAGGATCGGGCCGGCGAAGGTCTGAAGGTTCTCGATGAGGCCGGCGCCGGCGGCCCGGATCTCGACGGTGAGCGGATGGCCGGCCGAGCCGGGCTCGCCCCTCAGCTCCGGCGCGGGCGGCGGCTGGAGCGTCCTGCCGAGGTCCTGGACGACGTCGACGATGCGCGAGAGGGTGCCGGCCTCGGCCGTGGCACCGCGGAGTGCCTTGACCTTGTCCTGCATCACCCGCGAGTAGCGCGGCAGGTCGGCGGCGAGCTGGCCGCCCTCGCGGGCGATCAGGCTGCCGATGCCGAACAGGGCGCCGAACACCACCACGACCACGAGCAGCACCGCCGGGACCCGCGGCACGCGGATGCGCCTCAGCGCGCGCACCGCCGGGACGAGGACGAAGCTCAGCAGGATCGCCAGGGTGACCGGCACGATGATGTCGCGGCCGAAGTACAGCGCCGCCATCGCCGACACGACGAGGAGGACGGAGGCGAGCGCGACGAAGACCGGCAGCCCGTGCTTCAGGCGCCGCGCGGTGACCGGATCGTCGCTCATGGAATCACGCTCCGCTACGCTTCATCGCCGCTGGCCGGTACGCCGCCCTTCCTTCCCCCCTCTGCGGGGGAGGATGGCCCGCGAGCTAAGTCGGGAGAGGGGAGCGACGGTGCCGGATACGGCGCTCCCCTCACCCGACCCTCGCGTGAGCCGAGGGCCAACCTCTCCCGCAGGGGAGAGGGTAGAGCGCCTTCACACCACCGGCGCGGTCTCACCCAGGGCCGCGCTGATCTGGCTGAGCAGCTTCGAGAAATCGACGGGCTTGGCGTGGTAGTCGTCGCAGCCGGCCTGGATCGCCTTGTCGCGGTCCCCCGACATGGCGTGCGCGGTGAGCGCGATGATCGGGATGGCGCGTGTGTCGCTGCCGGATTTCAGGGCGCGGGCGGCCGACCATCCGTCGAGGATCGGCAGGTTCATGTCGAGCAGGATCACGTCGGGGCGGCCCGCGCGCGCCTGCTGCACGCCGGCCTCGCCGTCGTGGGCGAGGATCACCTCGTAGCCGCGGCGCTTGAGCCGGCGGGAGAGGAAATCCCAGATCTCCTCGTGATCTTCGACCAGCAGAATCTTGGGCATGAGCGGATGACCCCTTCACGCAAGCCGCCGCGCGTTGCTGTCCAACGCGCGGCGGCCGACGATCGTCCCTTCGTGTTCGCTCCGTCGCAGGTTGCGTGCCGGGGGCTAAGGTTCAGGCCTCGTCCGCGAGGTTGAAGTGGACGTTCTCGATGTTGGCCCGCTCGAAGGCCTGCATCACGTGCTGGTAGGACCGCTCCATCTCCATGGAGGCGCCGCCGGGCGTGTCGTCGGGCTTGAGCACGAACATCAGCATCGAGCGGCCGGTGACGTCGTAGCGCTCGCCCGACTTGAAGCTCGCGACCTCCTGGCTGTCCGGAAGGTTGGTGTCGAGGAGCCGCGTCCAGGCGGAGCCGCCGACCGATTCGGGCAGGGTGAAG
Organism: uncultured Methylobacterium sp.; assembly: GCF_964242245.1. Classification (NCBI taxonomy): domain Bacteria; kingdom Pseudomonadati; phylum Pseudomonadota; class Alphaproteobacteria; order Hyphomicrobiales; family Methylobacteriaceae; genus Methylobacterium; species uncultured Methylobacterium sp. The sequence continues at coordinate 6,206 of NZ_CAXTBY010000106.1, forward strand.
GACACGAGGTCGTGGTAGGCGTTGTACATGATGAGCAAGGTCGCATCGCCGCCGCGGCGGTGGACGCCGGTGGCCTGGGCGCGGCCGTCGAGCAGAACCGCGAGCGAGCGCGCGCCCCCGTCGCTCCAGTTCTCGCCCTCCATCTCGGCCCCGTCCGGGCGCAGCCACGTCACGTCCTTGACGCCGAACTCCTCGTCGTAGCGCCCGGTCATGAACCGGCCCCGGCTGAGGATCGGCAGGGCGGTGCGCAGCAGGATCAGGCGCTGGGTGAACTCGGCCAGATCCCGCTCCTCAGGCCCGATCGCCGCCCAGTCGATCCACGAGACCGCGTTGTCCTGGCAGTAGGCGTTGTTGTTGCCGTGCTGCGTCCGGGCGAACTCGTCGCCGGCGAGCAGCATCGGCGTGCCGCGCGACAGGAACAGGGTCGCCAGCATGTTGCGCATCTGCCGGAGCCGCACCGCGCGGATCTCCGGATCGTCGGTCGGCCCTTCCGCACCGTAATTGTAGGACAGGTTGTGCGAGTGGCCGTCGCGGTTGTCCTCGCCGTTGGCCTCGTTGTGCTTCTCGTTGTAGGCGACGGTGTCGTGCAGCGTGAAGCCGTCATGCGCCGTGAGGAAGTTCACCGACGCCCAGGGCTTCCGCCCGCGCTTGTCGAACTTGTCGGCCGAGCCGGTGATGCGCGCGGCGAGGTCCGGCAGCAGGCCCTCGTCGCCCTTCCAATACCCGCGGACATCATCGCGAAAGCGGTCGTTCCACTCGGCCCAGCCGGGCGGGAAGCCGCCGACTTGGTAGCCGCCCGGGCCGCAATCCCACGGCTCGGCGATGAGCTTGACGTCGTTCAGGACCGGGTCCTGGCGGCAGGCGTCGAGGAAGCCGCCGCCCTCGTCGAAGCCGTGCGGCTCACGCCCGAGGATGGTGGCGAGGTCGAAGCGGAAGCCGTCGACGCGCATCTCGGTGGCCCAGTAGCGCAAGCTGTCCATTACGAGCTGGAGCACGCGGGGATGCGAGAGGTTGAAGGTGTTCCCAGTGCCGGTGTCGTTGATGTAGTAGCGCTCCTGGCCCGGCAGCAGCCGGTAGTAAGAGGCGTTGTCGATGCCCTTGAACGACAGCGTCGGGCCCTTCTCGTTGCCCTCCGCCGTGTGGTTGTAGACCACGTCGAGGATCACCTCGAGGCCGGCCCCGTGCAGGCGGGCGACCATCTCCTTGAACTCCGAGAAGGCGAAGTCCGGCACCGCGGCGTAGCGGCGGGCGGGGGTGAAGAACGAGATCGTGTTGTAGCCCCAGTAATTGACGAGGTTCTTCTCCTGCAGGTAGTCGTCCTGCACGAAGGCGTGGACCGGCAGCAGCTCCACCGCGGTGACGCCGAGGCTCTTGATGTAGTCGAGCACGTCCGGCGTGCCGAGGCCGGCATAGGTGCCGCGCAGGCGCTCGGTCACCCGGGGATGGGTCTTGGTCAGGCCCTTCACGTGGGCCTCGTAGATGATGGTCTTCTCCCACGGCACGTTCGGCTTGCGGTAGGCGCCCCAGGTGAAGGCCGGGTCGATGACTTGGCTCCGGCGGGTGAAGGGCGCGCTGTCGCGCTCGTCGAAGGTGAGGTCGTCGCCCGTCTCCATCCGGTAGCCGAACAGCGCCGGGTTCCAGGTGATGGAGCCGGTGAGCCCCTTGGCGTAGGGGTCGATCAAGAGCTTGTTGGGGTTGAAGCGGTGGCCGGCCTCCGGCTCGTAGGGGCCGTGCACGCGGTAGCCGTAGATGGTGCCGGGGCGGGCGTCCGGCAGGTAGCCGTGCCAGACCTCGTCGGTGTACTCGGGCAGCGCGATCCGCTCGATCTCCTGCTCGCCGGCCTCGTCGAACAGGCAGAGCTCGACCTTGGTGGCATGAGCCGAGAAGAGGGCGAAGTTGACGCCCAGCCCGTCCCAGGTGGCGCCGCGGGGATAGGGCTGGCCTTCCTTGATGCGCGACCGGCTCGGCCGCGTGGAGGCTGCGTATCGGTTATGGTCGGCCATGATCACTCCGTCGGCCCGGGCCTCGTGGCGAGGCCCGCCCTGCGTTCGGCAGCGGGGTGCCCGAGCCGGATTGTGAACGTGTCGGCAACGGCGAAGCTCCGCGGCGCATGAAATTTTTGCAGCGCGGCAGGCACCGCCGCCCGCACCCGCGGGCCGGCGTCCGCCGGGACGCTTTCGGCGCCGGGGGTTCTTCCGTGGGCCGCCGGGACGCGCCATAGTCCTGGATCAGGCGAGACGGCGCGTCCGGCGCAGGAGACCCCATGGCAGGAGCCCCGATGAACGACGAGGGACCCGACCACGCCTCCGGTCTCCAGGCCGTGGCGGAGCGCCACGGGGTGAGCCTCGAGGCCGTGCGCCACCTGATGCGGGCGCTGGAGGCCGGGAACGGCACCATGGCCCAATTCGAACACCCCGAGCTCGGCGGCATGGGCCAGTGGTTCTCCGGCGGGATGGTCATGGTCGGGCGGATGTTCGACGCCGAGCTCAAAGCGCGGGTCGCGGGCCTCTGCGCGGAGCTGGCCGGCGCGCTGCCCGCGGCCGGATGGACGGGGCCGGGCCTGACCACGGCCGGGCGCGGCGGCGGCGCGTGGTGGCCGGCGGCCCTCGGCACCCCGTCGAGCGCCGGCGCGCAGGACGGGCTGCGCTACGCCTACTTCCCCGAACTCCGGCGCTTGGCGATCGAATCGGGCACCGGGCTCGCCCTGTACGACACCGGCGAGCACCGCATCTCCGGGGTCTCGCAGGCCAACGGCGACCTGCGCTTCACCGGTCCGGGGGGCAGCGTCGCCCTCCACGCGCTGAGGCGCCTCGATGCGGACGGGCCGGCGGCGCCTCGCGGGGACGGCATTGCCGCCGCGCCGCCCGCCCCGGCGCAGGGCGACATCATCGCGATGATCGAGCGGCTGGCCGAGCTTCACCGCCGCGGCGTGCTGACCGAGCGGGAGTTCACCGACAAGAAGGCGGAGCTGCTCTCGCGGATCTGAGGCGGCCGCGCCATATCGGTCCGGCGGCCGCACCGTCCGCCGGACCCCGCATGGCCCTCACCCGCGACCTCCTCGACGTCACGACGATCTACCACGAGCCGGCGGTGACCGACTTCCCGCGCGGCCGCGAGATCCTGGCGCGTTACTCCGAGGCCCGACGGATCGCGGTGCCCTCGCACTGGAACATCCCGGAGCTGCACGGCAATGCGGGCTCAGTCGAGGATTGGGTGCGGATCAAGCGCTCGACCCTGGTTCTCGGGGTGAAGAAGGGATTCGCCATGCGCCCGAACGGGCGCAGCGCCCACTTCATCGCCCCCTCGACCTCGAACGGCTGCGCCATGGCCTGCGCCTACTGCTACGTGCCGCGCCGCAAGGGCTTCTCCAACCCCATCTCGCTGTTCGTGAACGTGGAGGCGGCCTGCGCCGCGATCACGCGCCACGCGGCCAAGCAGGGACCGCTGCCGGAGCCCGACGCGATCGATCCGGCGGCCTGGGTCTACGACATCGGCGAGAACGGCGACCTCTCGGTCGATGCCGCAATCTGCGACAACGTCCGCGACCTCGTCGCGCTGTTCCGGACGCTCCCGAACGCCAAGGGCTCGTTCGCGACGAAGGCGGTCAACCGCGACCTGCTCGCCTACGATCCGCGAGGAAAAACCCGCATCCGCTTCTCGCTGATGCCGGCGCGCATCGCGCGGGTCGTCGACGTGCGCACCGCCCCGATCCCTGAGCGGATCGCCGCGATCGACGACTTCGTCGCTGCCGGCTACGAGGTCCACGTGAACTTCTCGCCGGTGATCCTCTACGAGGGCTGGGAGGCGGACTGGCAGGTGCTGTTCCGCGAGATCGACGGCACGATCTCCGACGCGGCCAAGGCTCAGCTCAAGTGCGAGGTCATCATGCTAACCCACAACGCGGGCCTGCACGCGGTCAACCTCGGCTGGCATCCGCGGGCCGAGGACCTGCTGTGGCGGCCCGACATCCAGGAGGCCAAGGTCTCGGAGGGCGGCGGCGCGAACCTGCGCTACCGCGCCGGCTGGAAGGGCCGGTGGCTCGCCCGCTTCACGGCACTGCTCGCCGAGACGATGCCCTACTGCACCGTTCGCTACGCATTCTGAACCCCTTCGCGCGCCCGCGCGTTGCGGAGGTAACGCGGAGGGGCACACGCCCGATGGCCAGCCACGAAGACTACCTGAGCGAGGCGGTGGCGCTCGCGGCGGCCAACGTCCGCGACGGCGGCACGCCCTACGGCGCGGTGCTGGTCCGCGGCGGCGAGGTGCTCGCGCGCTGCGCCAACAACGTCCACATCACCAACGACCCGACGGGCCACGCCGAGATGGCGGCGCTCCGCGCGGCGAGCGCCCGCCTCAGCAGCCGCGACCTGTCCGGCAGCATCATGTACGCGAGCGGCCAGCCCTGCCCGATGTGCCACGCCGCGATGCGGCTCTCCGGCATCCGCGAGGGCTACTTCGCCAACACGGCCGGGACGGCGGCCGGCTTCGGCCTGCTCGGCGCCGAGATCTACGCCGAGCTGTGCCGGCCGCTCGACGCGCAGCCGATGCGGCTCGCCCACCTGCCGGTCCCGGACGCGAGCGAACCCTACGCCGCCTGGAAGGCCCGCAAGGACGGGGCGTGACGCCTCAGTGCGTCCAGGGCGCGGTGCGGTTGAACTTGAAGTTGTCGGAGTAGGACAGGCCCTTGCGCAGCGCAGTCTTCTGCGGCTCCTCCACCCGGTAGGCGATGCCCGCCTTCCTGGCGTAGGCCACGGCCTCCTCCAGCGTCTCGAACTTCAGGCGCACCTGCTGCAGCATGTCGGAGGAGCCGACCCAGCCCATCAGCGGGTCGGTCTCGCGCGGCGCGGTCTGATCGAATTCGAGGTGCCACACCTTGGTCCGGGCGAGCCCCGACTGCGAGGCGTCCTTCGACGGCTGGAAGATGCGGGCGCTCGACATGGAAGGTTTAAGCTCCGGCAGATGATGGTCGGGGCGATAGGATTCGAACCTACGACCCCCTGGTCCCAAACCAGGTGCGCTACCAGACTGCGCTACACCCCGACAGCCGTTGAAGGCCCGTTAGAGGTAGCGTTCCGGCCTCCATGAGGCAAGGCGCCAGAAAGCGCACGGAACTGATCGATGACCGGCTCGCAGGCCTGCGCGCGTTCATACAGTGCGCAATCTTGAGCCCATGACCGCCGACGCCTTCTTCTTCGTGCAGGGCAGCGAACCGCTGACGACGTTCAAGGACCTTGATCAGGTCACGATCAAGCGTGCCGTCGTGACGGATGAAGGAGATGAAGTTCCCGCCGGCATGGAAGGAACTGTGGTCGACATCATCAAGGAAGGTTTAGCTTACGCAATCGAGTTCCCGGAGTCTTTCGGTGCTCTGGCGACCGTACTTGCCATCGAATTGCGCTTGGTGGAGATCTCGGCGGCGTGACCGGCGAGCGCCCGAATGTCAAAAATTTCGCACTTCGCGACCACAAGGTAACCCGATTTCTCCTCGCACCCGACCGTGCCGCCAACAAAGGCCGGGCAAAGTTCTTCATCGAGTTCGGCTTCAGCTTGGAGAGGCCTGATATTCTGGCCCGCGCATTGCTCCAGCGTCCACGCACGGCGCATACGTTCAGGTACCAGACCGGGACGGTGAGTGAGCTTCGCTTGATCTACGATGGCTTCCTGGAGTCACCAGATGGTCGCCGCGCCCATATCCGAACCATCTGGAACTACGACGCGCCACCGACAGCCCTGTTCATCACCGCATTTCCGCTCGAGAACCTGAACCGCTGATGTTCGCGAGACCCCCGACTTATCGACCCTGAGCACGGTGCCGCTTGACCGGCCTCGGCCCGCGACCCACCTCCAGCGCGGCAGCAGCAGATGCGCCGTCGAGGACGTTGAGATGATCGATCTCTACTACTGGCCCACGCCGAACGGCCACAAGGTGACGATGTTCCTCGAGGAGGCGGGCGTTCCTTACGCGATCAAGCCGGTGGACATCGGCAAGGGCGCGCAGTTCGATCCGGACTTCCTGACGATCGCGCCCAACAACCGTATGCCGGCGATCGTCGACCACGCGCCAACCGGCGGCGGCGCGCCGGTCTCGCTGTTCGAGTCGGGCGCGATCCTGCTCTACCTCGCCGAGAAGACCGGCCGCTTCCTACCCACCGACCTACGCGGCCGAGCGCAGACGCTGGAATGGCTGTTCTGGCAGATGGGCGGGTTGGGGCCGATGCTCGGCCAGAACCACCACTTCTCGCAGTACGCGCCGGAGAAGATCCCCTACGCCATCGCCCGCTACGTCAACGAGACCAACCGGCTCTACGGCGTCCTCGACCGGAGGCTCGCCGACCGGGACTACGTCGCGGGCGATTACGGCATCGCCGACATGGCGGCCTATCCCTGGATCGTGCCGTGGGAGCGGCAGGGCCAGAACCTCGACGACCATCCGAACCTCAAGCGCTGGTTCCACGCCATCGCCGAGCGTCCCGGCACGAAGGCGGCCTATGCGCGGGCGCCGGAGGTCAACCCCGAGCACGGCAAGACCATGAGCGAGGACGCCAAGAAGGTGATGTTCGGGCAGACGGCGAGCAACACCAAGCGCTGACCAAATCGCTCCGTTCGTCGCAGCCGGGCGCTACCGGACCCGGGCGCCGCTCGCGACGGCGTCGGCGAGGGCGATCACCGCCTTCTCGTCCGCGGCCTTGATCCCCACGAACCGCTCGGTCTCCCCGTCCCGCCACGTGACGAGGGAATCCGAGCAACTCGCGCCACAGGTCGCGGGCGCAAACCACCCCGCCGTCCCGTTGCCGAGCGTGACGGCCTTGCCCTCCAGCTGGACCTGCGGCGCTGCCACCATGCGTGCGCCGATCGTACCGATACGGCACGCAGTACCTCCGCTGCAGTCCGGAGTGAACCCCAGCACGATCTCGTAGCCACGCGGCGTCGCCTCACTCAGCGAAGCGTAGAGCTTCGTGCGGCCCTGCCCCAGATCCGGAAGACGGCTGGGAAGCACAACCGCCAACCGCGTACGCGATCTGAGGTCTACGACGACCTTCACGAAGACCGGGTCGGGCTTCGCGTGAGGCTTGCCGTCCCGCGGAGACGGGCGCGAGACTGCTGCAACGGGCAGCGTCGACATCACCGACAGACACATAACCACGGCGAAGCATCGAGAATACCGCGGATTTTCGATGCTCTTCAATGACGACGCCCTGCTTCTGGAAATCATTCGCGTCACCGGATGCGTCTTGTCAATCCACAGCCGCCATTTATAGTTGTTTCCCCTCGCCCTGACTGGATACCGTCATCGACAGACTGTCCGATGCGAGGATGCATTGTGCATGAGGCCGGCTTCAGCAGATATCGAGGAAACGCGATGATCAACCGCAAATTCTTCTTCGACACGATCCGACTGCGCCTGTTCCACGGGGCGATGAAAGCGCCCCAGGTCAAGGGGCTTACTGCGTTGCTCGATGCGTGGGAGGCGGATCACGCGGCCGAAGACGACCGCTGGCTCGCCTACGCCCTGGCGACGGCGCATCACGAGACCGATCAAACCATGCAACCGATCAACGAGTATGGCGGCAACGCGTATTTCTTCAAGCGCTACGACAAGGACGGCGGCAATCCGGCACTGGCTAAGAG
>NZ_CAXTBY010000107.1:0-5426 GCF_964242245.1 uncultured Methylobacterium sp.
CGCTACCGTCGGACCTCCGTCGCTCGTTCCCTGGTTTCTGCACGGTTGCGTCGGGTGAAGTCCGAAATGAGTCAAGCGCGTGTTAATCAAGCTGATGGCACGCCTTCCGGCTCGCAGCCACAGCCGATGAGAGCCTATGCAGCCGGTCCCAAGCGCCTCTGAAGCTGCATCGCCGTCCTCCATCGCGATCCCGCCCTGCCCGATCACCGGCGCCCCCGCGGTCCGCTGCATCGAGCGGATCGACGCCAGTTTCCTTACCATCCTTTGGTACCTGTCGGGCGAGGTCGATGTCGGGCCGCTACTGCTGCCGGCAAAGAACCTGCGCCTGTGGGAGTCGCCGACTGGACTCGCCTTCTTCGATCCGCCGATCGCGGGCGACGTTACCTTTTACCAGACGTTCTACGGGCGCATCGACGCCCACGACAAGCTCGCCGGGCCTGAAACCGAACGGCTGGAATTCCGGCGGGCGGCACAGTACGTCACGGCCGGGGCGCGGGTCCTTGATGTAGGCTGCGGTCACGGCGGCTTTCGCCACTACGTGCCGGATGCTGCCTATACCGGCCTCGACCCAAACTTCGCCGTCGAGGATCCAACCGGCGCGATCCTCAACGAAACGCTGGAGGCGCACGCGGCCCGCGTCGGCCCGGTCTACGACGTGGCATGCGCCTTCCAAGTGATCGAACACGTGGCCGATCCGCTTTCGTTCGCCAAAGCACTCGCCACTTGCGTCAAACCGGGCGGCCGGGTGCTGATCGGCACGCCCCTTTGGCCCTCACCCAACACCACGCTGCCGAACTTCGTCATGAACGCGCCGCCCCACCACCTGACTTGGTGGACACCTGGCGCCCTGGAGACCCTCGCGAAAGTGCTCGGCTGTACGCCGGAGGCCGTGCACCCGATCGGCATGGACCGGCATGACTCGCTGATCCACTGGATGGCCAAGGTCACTCCGGTGCGCTGCCACGACCGTTACTTCCGGCTCAACTGGCGCTGGATTGCGGCATTGGTCTTCGCCTACGCCGTGGGATCGCGCCTCGACCGCTGGTTACCCCTACCGAACACGACCCGGCCGAATGCCTTGCTTTTGGTCGCGCGCAAGGCGGCATGAGGCGTCGGCATCAACGGTGTTCTTCCGCGCGACAGCCGAACCCGTGTGCGGGTACATCGCGAGGGCTGGAAGCGCGCAAGTCCTCGACGGCGTCGCAGGCTCGAGCGAACACGTCAGGCGGTCGCGCCCTCGACGGTAGGCAGCCACGATCTGGGACATTCGGCTTCGGACCCGCTCCGATTCCGGCGCGTTGTTCTCGCCAACGGAGAGCCCGCCATGCCCGATAAGCCTCTGGCTCACACCGAAGACCTCGCGAACACCGAGTACGATGCTGGACGCCGTGCCCGTGCCGAGGTCGATCCTGGTGCGGTCCCTGCCGAACGGGAGACGAGCAAGCCGCTGCCGGTGCCCGGCGAGGGTCCCGAGGTCGGTCTGAATCAGAAGGGCACCGGCGAGGACGCGATCGTTCGTCGTGAAACCGAGATCTGAAAGGCCGCCCAATGTCCGACGACACCACCGATACGCAGGCCCAGCGGATGCCGAACGGCACGCCGAAGCCGGAGGGCGCCGCGATCACCCCGCTCGATACGACCACCGGCGAGGTGAGGCCGCACGAGGGTCCGATGGACCGGCCGGGCACAGAGGCCGAGGAAGAGGCGCGGAAGCGAAGCGAGTAGCCGATCACGGGCTTGCTTCCTGCGCGGGAGGCTACCGTCGTGATGACGCCTCGTGATGACAGGCGACATCGTCCCGAGAGCCCTGGCTGGGAGGCGACCGTGCTCCATGGTCACGCCGCCCGAGCACGGAATGTGAACGTCAGGCCCAGATCGGTGGGGTATTGGCTGATCCGGACTTGCGGCACCAATAACATCAAGCACTTGGCGCCTCGACAAGCAGGTCGTTGCCGGCACGCGTTCGCTACGAGGGCTCATGCCGCACGGATCGGTGCTGCGGCTGCGGTGAGCGAGGATCGCATCTCGGGGATCGCCGAGCGGGCAGCCGTGCCGGCTGGCGACGCCGTCGGCACGGCACTGATGCGTGTGACGCGCGGGTGTCACAGGCCCATCAGGCCATCGAGTGCCCTCAGCTCTTGATCACTATGGGGCCTCCTGCTTCGAGAACTCCGATTGCACCGCGCGCAGCACCGTCAGCCGCGCGTCGTAGACGTCCTTGAGGCAGGCGACATCGCCGCCGCAGGTGCGGCGCTCGGCGAGCCACGCCTCCTGGTCCTCGCGGAGCTTCGCCCCGCCGCCCATCGGCAGCACGTCCTTCAGGATCGCGAAGCGCACCGCCATCTCGACGTCGCGGTCGTTCAGCGGCAGGTGGGCGCAGACCGCCCGTTCGTCGGCGGCCTCCGCCCGGTCGCAGGGGAAGCTCGCGGCCCGGGCGGGGGTGCTCCAGCCGAGCGCCGCGACGGCGAGGATCGGGAGAACGCGGAGATCGAGGTTCGGCATGGGGGGCCAACGATGCGCGTGGCGAAATCGCTCCGGCGGGCGGCGAACGTGGTTAACCGGACCGGGCGACCGTCGGGGCGGCATCCCGGCCGCGAGACCGGTCAGAAGTCCGGCTTGACCACGGCCAGGATCACGATGGCGATCAGCAGCAGCGTCGGCACCTCGTTGATCACCCGGTAGAACCTGTGCCCCCGCGTGTTCCGGTCGGCGGCGAAATCCTTGACCATGCGGGCGAGCCAGCCGTGGATGCCGCTCATGGCGAGCACCAGGGCGAACTTCGCCTGGAGCCAGGGGCTGGCGTAGTACCCGCTCGTCCAGGCGAGCGTCAGGCCGAGGACCCAGGTCGCGATCATCGCCGGGTTCATGATCGCCTTGAGCAGGCGCCGCTCCATCACCTTGAAGGTCGCCGACTGCGCAGCCGATCCCGGGCCGGGCGCCAGCGCGGCGTGGTAGACGAACAGGCGCGGCAGGTAGAGCATCCCCGCCATCCACGCGATGAGCGCGATGACGTGCCCCGCCTTGATCCAGTCGTACACGCCTCACGCGCCCCTGAGCCGGGCCAGCATCCGCTCCACGTGCGCCACCGGCGTCTGCGGGGTGATGCCGTGGCCGAGGTTGAAGATGTGCGGCAGGCCGCGGGTGGCGTCGAGCACCGCGTCGACCGCGGCGTCGAGCGCGTCGCCGCCCGCGATCAGGGTGTCGGGATGGACGTTGCCCTGCGTCACGGTGCCGGCCGGCACCCGGTCGCGGAGGGCTTTCAGGTCCACCGACCAGTCGACGCCGACGGCGTCCGCCCCGGTCTCGGGCACGACGCGGGCGTGGCCGTCGAGCCCCGAGCCGCGGCAGAACACGATGACCTTCGCTCCCGGCACCTCGCGGCGGATGCCGGCGATCATCCGGGCGATGGGCCTGAACGACCAGCGCGCCAGCGCGTCCTCGGGCTCGGGCGGCAGCGCGCTCTCGGCGACCTCGCCGACCGGCTCGACCGGGTCGGCCGCGCCCGCGTGCGGCAGCGTGCCCGCGTGCGACTCGAAGATCTGCACCGCGTCGGCGCCGGCCCGGAGCTGGCGCACGAGGTACTCGGTCTGCACCGCGACCAGCCGGTCGATCAGTTCGTCGACGAGGGGCCTGTCGGCCTCGGCGAGCGCCCGGGCGGGCGCGAGGTCCGGCGTGCCCCGCCCGCCGATCATGTAGCTCGCCACCGTCCAGGGGGCCCCGCAGAAGCCGAGCAGCGTGGTCTCGGCGGGCAGCGCCGCCCGCAGGCGCCGCACGGTCTCGAAGACCGGCTCCAGGTGGGCGAAGATCGCCGGGTCGTCGGCCTGCCGCAGGCGCGCGAACTCGGCCCGGCCGGCGAGCGGATCGAGGCGCGGCCCCTCGCCCTCGACGAAGCGCACGTCCTGGCCCAGCGCGTGCGGGATCACCAGGATGTCGGAGAACAGGATCGAGGCCTCGAAGCCGAAGCGGCGGATCGGCTGGAGCGTGACCTCGACGGCGAAGTCCGGGTTGTAGCAGAGGTCGAGGAACGAGCCGGCCTCCGCCCGGGTCGCCCGGTACTCGGGCAGGTAGCGCCCGGCCTGGCGCATCATCCAGGCGGGCGGGGGCGCGATGGCCTCGCCGGACAGCACGCGCAGGACCTTGCGCTCCGTCGACACCCCGTGTCCGTCACCCTGCCCCATGCGCTCGCCCCATCCGCCGGTCCCCCGCTCGAGTCCTCCTCCACGCCGGCCGGGTGAGGCGGGCGGTCGCCATCCCCACCCCGGCCCTACTGAAGAGAAGAGAGACTCTAGAACTCTGTTTCTTCTCTTGGGGCTTGGATGGCGGGATCGCAACCGCGTCCACAGGCCGTCCCTGCGGCGACGGCGTTAAGCAGGCTTTAACGGGTTCGCTCTAATGTCCGGGATAGGGCAGTCCGCACAGCCCCTTGCGCGGCGCGATCCGGGCGGCGCCCGTCCGCGGACCGGATTCCCCCAGGTGCACGGAGTCCGCGCGTCCCGGGCGTCGGCCTGTTGACGCGGGAGTCGACGGTTTCCCGCGGGCCTCGGCTGGACCGGGCCGGCCGGGCATCCTATCCACATTCATCGACTCCCCTGACGGCCGGCTGTGGACAAGGGAGCCTCCCCTTCGCACGCGACCGGAGGAGACCGGATGAGCCGCAGCTACTTCCACCTCCACCTCGTCTCGGATTCCACCGGCGAGACGCTGATCAACGTCGGGCGCGCGGCCGCCGCGCAGTACGAGGGCGTCTCGGCGATCGAGCACGTCTACCCGCTGGTGCGCTCCGGGGCGCAGCTCGAGCGGGTGATCTCGGAGATCCAGGCGGCGCCCGGCCTCGTGCTCTACACGCTGGTCGGCGGCGACCTCGGCGAGCGCCTGGAGAGCGCCTGCCGCGAGTCGTGCTCGCCCTGCCTCTCGGTGCTCCAGCCGGTGCACAACCTGCTGCAATCCTACCTCGGGGCGCAGAAGGCGGCGCGGCCGGGTGCCCAGCACATGCTCAACGCGGAGTACTTCAAGCGCATCGACGCGATGAACTTCACGCTGGCCCACGACGACGGCAACCTGCCCGACGACCTGGAGGAGGCCGACGTGATCCTGATCGGGGTGAGCCGCACCTCGAAGACGCCGACGGGGATCTACCTCGCCAACCGCGGCCTCAAGACCACGAACATGCCGCTGGTGCCCGGCATGCCGCTGCCGCCGGCGCTGGAGAACGCGCGAAAACCCCTGGTGGTCGGGCTGATCGCGTCGCCAGAGCGCATCGTGCAGATCCGCCAGAACCGCCTGCTCAGCCTCAATGCCGACGAGGGCTCGCTCTACGTCGACCGCGGGGCGGTGGCCGACGAGATCACCGCCTCGCGCCGGCTGTTCAGCAAGAACCGCTGGCCGACCATCGACGTGACCCGCCGCTCCATCGAGGAGACGGCCGC
>NZ_CAXTBY010000107.1:5526-8718 GCF_964242245.1 uncultured Methylobacterium sp.
CGCCGGGGCCAGCGTCGCGTATCGGCCCCGACCGTGACAGCCCCGCCGTCCGGCTCAACCCGGACGTCGGGGCTTTTCGCGGGGCGCTTGCGGTCGCGCGCCGATCGGTGACACTGGGCGGATGTCGCCTCCGACCCTCTGGCGCGGCGCAGGCCCGCTGCTCCTGGCCTCCACCAGCCCGACGCGGCGCGCGCTCCTCGAAGCCGCCGGCCTGCCCGTCGAGACCGTGGCCCCCGGCATCGACGAGCGCGCCCTGGAATCCGCGTGCGCCGGCCTCGACCCGCGGGCGCTCGCCCTGCGGCTGGCCGAGGCCAAGGCCGGTGCGGTGGCCGCAGCCTATCCCGACCGGGTCGTCGTCGGCGCGGATCAGGTGCTCGACCTGGACGGCGAGGTCTTCCACAAGCCGACGGGGCTCGACGACGCCCGCGCCCAGCTCGGGCGGCTGTCCGGCCGCACCCATGCCCTGCACGCGGCCGTGGCGCTGGCGCAGGGCGGCCGCGTCGAGAGCTTCGCCGAGACCGCGCGCCTGACGCTCCGGCCCCTCGATGCGGGAGCGATCGCGGCCTATGTGGCGCTCACCGGCACGGAGCGGGTGCGATCGAGTGTCGGCGGCTATCAGATCGAGGGCCTCGGCATCCACCTGTTCGCGCGGGTCGAGGGCGACCACAGCACCGTGCTCGGCCTGCCGCTGCTGCCGCTGCTCGCGCGTCTGCGGGCGGGCGGCTGGCTCGCATTCTAGGAGACGGGACGGTGGCCGGACACGATCATCACGACCATTGCGGCCACGATCATGGCCACGCGCACGGTCACGGGCACGTCCACGCGCCCAAGGATTTCGGCCGGGCGTTCGCGATCGGCATCCTGCTCAATGCCGGCTTCGTAATCCTTGAAGCCGGCTATGGATTTGCTGCCAACGCGATGTCGCTGGTGGCGGACGCCGGCCACAACCTCTCCGACGTGCTCGGCCTGCTCGTCGCCTGGACCGCTGCGGTGCTGGCCAAGCGCCGGGCGACCGCCCGCTTCACCTACGGGCTTCGCGGCGCGTCGATCCTCGCCGCCCTCCTCAACGCCGTCCTCCTGCTGCTCGCCACCGGCGCGATCCTGTGGGAGGCGCTCGTGCGGCTGCGCCACCCCGAGCCGGTCGCGGGCGTGAGCGTGATGGTGGTGGCCGGCCTCGGCATCCTGGTCAACGGCGCGACCGCGTGGCTGTTCATGGCGGGCGCCAAGGGCGACCTCAACGTCCGCGGCGCCTACCTGCACATGGCGGCCGACGCCGCGGTCTCGGCCGGCGTGGTGCTGGCGGGGCTCGCGATCCTCGCGACCGGCCTCGACTGGATCGACCCCGCCGCCAGCCTCGTCATCGCCGGGCTGATCGTCTGGGCGACCTGGGGTCTGCTCCGCGACGGCGTGGCGCTGTCGCTGAGCGCGGTGCCGCCCGGCATCGAGCCCGATCTCGTGCGCGCCTACCTGCGCGGACGGCCCGGCGTGTCGGACCTGCACGACCTGCACATCTGGGCGATGAGCACCACCGAGGTGGCGTTGACCGCGCACCTCGTGGTTGCCGGGCACCCCAGCAACGCCTTCCTCCAGGAGACCGCGGACGCGCTCCGCACCCGCTTCGGCATCGCCCACGCGACCCTCCAGGTCGAGGCGGCGGGCGGCGTGCCCTGCCGGCTCGCGCAGGACTGCGCGGCGTGAGGCGGGCCTTCGTCGTCGGCCATCCGATCGCCCAGTCGCGCTCGCCGCTGATCCACGGCTACTGGCTTTCGCAGCATGGAATCGACGGCACCTACGAGCGCGTCGCGGTCGCGCCCGACGCGTTCGCAGCGTTCTTTCGCCGGCTACCGGACTCGGGCTTTGCCGGGGGCAACGTTACCATCCCGCACAAGGAGGCGGCCTTCGCGCTTGCCGATACCCTGACATCGCGTGCGGAAAAGATCGGCGCGGTCAACACCCTCGTGGTCGGGGCGGACGGGCGGGTGCAGGGCGACAACACCGACGCGCCGGGCTTCCTCGCCCACCTCGACGCGCGCCTCGGGCCGGACTGGCCGGCCCGCGCGGGGACGGCCGTGGTGCTCGGGGCGGGGGGCGCGGCGCGCGCCGTCGTCGTCGGCTTGGCCGAGCGCGGCCTGCGCATCCGCGTCGCCAACCGCACCCGCACCCGGGCCGAGGCGGTGGCCGCCCTCGCTCCCGGCCATGCCGCGGCGATCGCGTGGGATGCGGCGGCGCGGTGGCTCCCCGAGACCGGGCTCCTGGTGAACACGACGTCGCTCGGCATGAGCGGGCACCCGGCCCTCGACCTCGACCTCGCGGCGCTGCCGGCCCACGCGGCGGTGGCCGACATCGTCTACGTGCCGCTGGAGACCCCGCTCCTCGCCGCCGCCCGCGCCCACGGGCTGGCGGCTGTCGACGGCCTCGGGATGCTGCTGCACCAGGCGGTGCCGGGCTTC
This sequence comes from uncultured Methylobacterium sp., assembly GCF_964242245.1. Classification (NCBI taxonomy): domain Bacteria; kingdom Pseudomonadati; phylum Pseudomonadota; class Alphaproteobacteria; order Hyphomicrobiales; family Methylobacteriaceae; genus Methylobacterium; species uncultured Methylobacterium sp. The sequence goes on from NZ_CAXTBY010000107.1 coordinate 7,977, forward strand.
GCGGCATGGTTCGGCGTGCGGCCCGCGGTGACGGAGGCGTTGCGCGACCTCATCGTCGCCGACTTGGTGCCGCGGTGAGCCCTGCGGCCCTGCGAAAAAGGCCTTTCGTGCTGGGGCTCACCGGCTCGATCGGCATGGGCAAGTCCGCCACCGCGGCGATGTTTGCCGCCCGCGGCGTGCCGGTGCACGACGCGGACGCGGCGGTCCACGGCCTCTACGGGCCGGGGGGCGAGGCGGCCCGCGCGATCGGCAAGGCGTTTCCCGGAACGCTCTCCGCCGACGGCGGCGTCGACCGCGCCCGCCTGCGCGCGGCGGTGCTCGACCACCCGGAGCGCATGGCCGCGCTCGAGGCCCTGGTCCACCCCCTGGTGCGCGCGGTCGGCCGCGCCTTCCTCGCCCGCCACGCGGATGCCCCGCTGGTGCTCCTCGACATCCCGCTCCTCTACGAGACCGGCGGCGAGGGCCGGTGCGACGCCGTTCTCGTCGTCACCGCGCCGCCCGAGGTCCAGCGCGCCCGCGTGCTCGCCCGCCCCGGCATGACGGACGCCGCCCTCGCCGCGATCCTGGCCAAGCAGATGCCGGACGCCGAGAAGCGGGCCCGCGCCGACTACGTGATCGACACGAGCCTGGGATTTGCTGCGGCGGAGGCGGAGGTGGGGCGGATCATCGAGGACACCGGCGGAATGAGCCAAAGGTGACAGTGAGCTTGAGCATAAATTAACTGAAACGTAACCAAGCTCGC
>NZ_CAXTBY010000107.1:8818-13742 GCF_964242245.1 uncultured Methylobacterium sp.
AAAGCTCTTTGTGACGAGTTCAACGTCGAATGCCGTCCGCCACGCGGTGGCGGCTCGCACTACCGGATCGGTCATCCGTCCCAGGTGGAAAAGTTGACCCCCGTCGCGGCGCGGCCCATCAAGGCGCGCTACATCCGCGACCTCGTTCGGTTCATCGACAAAGTCAGAGCCGCGCCATGAGCGAACTCCTCTACCCGGTCGTGATCTCGCCCCTGACCGCTGACGATGGCGGCGGCTTCGCCGCGACGGTGCCCGATCTTCCGGGCTGCCTATCGGATGGCGAGACGCCGGAGGAGGCGTTGATCAACGTCCGGGACGCCATTGCGGCGTGGATCGAGATGGCGCGCGAGTTGGGTCACGCCGTTCCCGCACCCTCGCGCCTGCCCGAGCGCGCGATCGGTTGACCGATCCCTCCCATCCGGCGGACTGGACACGCCCGCCCGAACCGACGGCAGACGACATCCTCGCAAGCCGCACCGTCCACCGCGACTGCAACCTGCGATGGGTCTCCGAAGGCGCCAGGGTGGACGGCCTCGCGACAAGGGGGTCGGTCTGAAATGCGGTGTCGACCGAACCTGATGCAGTCACGGCGCCAGGAACCGCCCCTCCGTTTGCAAGTGGAGGGCTGCGATGGTCCGTCGCAGCTCTGAAGGAGCCGAACCAGCCTTCCGGCGCGAAGGTCGTCCGCAACGTCCCAGTCCGGGCGTACGATGAGGCCCCGGCCGGCGAGGCCCAGGAACGGACCACCGCGTCACGCCCTCGTCGTTCCCGCGCAGCGCGATGCAGGCGTGCGCCCGCAGCGCGCCCGGCGTCGTGGGCATTCCGTGCCGGCTCGGGTAGGCCGGCGCGGCGCAGACCCAGGGCTCATCGGGCGCGAAACCGCGCACGATGCCGCGACGCCTGCGACGGAGACGCCCCCCATGCCGACGACCGGTCCCGACGACGAAGCGCGGACGCTGCCGGCAGGCACGACGCCGGACGCGCTACGGACCCCGTGCCTGCTCCTCGACGAGGCGCGGGTGCGGGCCAACGTCGACCGGATGCGCGGACACCTGACGCGCCTCGGCGTCGCCTTCCGGCCGCACCTCAAGACCGCCAAGTCGCTCGACGTGGCCCGCATCGCGATGACGACCCCCGCGGGGCCCGCCATGGTCTCGACCCTGCGCGAGGCGGAGTACTTCGCCGGGGGCGGCGTGCGCGACATGATCTACGGGGTGGGCATCGCCCCGACGAAGCTCGCGCGCGTCTCGGCCATCCGCGCGGCCGGCGTCGATCTCGCCATCATCCTCGACAGCCTGGAGCAGGCCGACGCGGTGGCCGCGCACGCCCGCGGCGGCGGCGATGCCCTGCCGGTCCTGATCGAGGTGGATGCGGACGGCCACCGCTCGGGGGTCGCGCCCACCGACACGGCGACGCTTCTGGCGATCGGCCGGCGCCTGACGGCCGGCGGCGCCACCGTGCGCGGCGTCCTGCTTCACGCGGGCGACAGCTACGCCCTGACCGATCCCGCGGCGCTCGCGGCCGCCGCCGAGGCCGAGCGTGCCGCGGCGGTGACGGCCGCCGATGCCCTGCGCGCCGCCGGTCTGCCCTGCCCGGTGGTCAGCGTCGGCTCCACGCCGACCGCGCGCTACGCCCGCGACCTCGCCGGCATCACCGAGGTGCGGGCCGGCGTGTTCATGTTCGGCGACCTGTATCAGGCCGGGGTCGGCTCCGTGGCGGTGGAGGACATCGCCCTGTCCGTGCTCGCCACCGTGATCGGGCACCAGCGGGCCAGGGGCCGGATCATCACCGACGCCGGTTGGATGGCGATGTCGCGTGATCGCGGGACCGCCAAGCAGGCGGTCGATCAAGGCTATGGTGTCGTGTGCGACCTCTCGGGCCGGCCGTACCGGGACCTCATCGTCGCCGACGCCAACCAGGAGCACGGCATCGTCGCCCTGCGGCCGGGCTCCGGCGCGGCGTTGCCGGAGCTGCCGGTCGGATCGCGCGTTCGCATCCTGCCCAACCACGCCTGCGCCACCGGCGCGCAGCACGATTGCTACCACGTCCTCGACGGCGGCGGCCGCGTCGGTGCCGTCTGGCCTCGTATCCGTGGCTGGTAGAAGAAAAGCCGAGGGCTGGTAGAAGGACAGCCGAGGCCGGGCGACGCCGAACGTCCCGTCCCCTCCGGCCTGCAGGTCGAGCCTCTCGGCCGGCCACCACGTCCTGGGCGACAGGACGCCGAACGCGCGGCCCTGCGTGAGGGGGCTCCGGTCGGTCAGCAACAAACCGTGGCTGCGCCGCGCGGCCCGCCCGATTCGGTCGAGCGGAGCGGTCGGTTAACCAATCCATCCTATCCGGTGGGCTCGCCCCACCGCCCGGACCGGACCGATGCCAGACGCCATCCCGCGCGAGATCGTCCTCGACACCGAGACCACGGGCATCGACGCGCGGACCGGCGACCGGTTGATCGAGGTCGGCGCGGTCGAGCTTGTCAACCACATCCCGACGGGGCGCACCTTCCACCGCTACTGCAACCCGCAGCGGGCGGTCTCCGAGGGCGCCTTCAAGGTGCACGGCCTCTCCGACGCGTTCCTCGCCGACAAGCCGGCGTTTTCCGAGATCGCGGACGCGCTCATCGCCTTCTGCGGCGACGCGCGCCTCGTGATCCACAACGCGCCGTTCGATGTCGGCTTCCTCAACATGGAATACGCCCGCCTTGGGGCGAAGGCGCCGGCCCCCATCGTGCTCGACGCGGTGGTCGACACCCTGACCGTCGCCCGGCGCAAGCACCCGGGCGCGGCCAACAGCCTCGATGCCCTGTGCAGCCGCTACGGCATCGACACCACCCGGCGGACCAAGCACGGCGCGCTGCTCGACGCGCAGATCCTCGCCGAGGTCTACATCGAGCTGCTCGGCGGCAAGCAGACCGGGTTCGACCTCGGCGCGGTGCAGGCCTCCGGCCTCGTGCCGGTCCCGGCCGAGGGCGCCCCGGTGCGCGCGCGGCCCGCGCCTCGGTCCCGCCTGACCGCCGAGGAGCGGGCGCGCCACGACGCGTTCCGCGCCGGGCTCGGCGCGGGCGCGATCTGGGCGGACTACATCGGCGAGGACGGCACCGCCTGAGCAACGTTCGTCCGATCCGCGCGTTGTTGCGCTGCGTTAAGGATGTATTGCAACGCACCATCCACGCCCCATATACCATCCGTGCGGATGGTGACGGGATGGTCGCGATGATGGATCTGGTGGCGCGGCCCAAGGTGCCGGCCAAGGTGCCGGGCCGGGTGGCGGAGAGCGAGAAGATCACGATCAACCTCGGCCACGTCGATCTCGGCCATGTCGACCTCCTCGTCGCCGAGGGGCTGTTCGCCAACCGCAGCGACTTCATCCGCACCGCGATCCGCAACCAGATCGAGCGCCACGCCGAGGTGACCCGGCAGTCGGTGGCGCGCCGCAGCGTCGAACTCGGCCTGCGCCACGTCGACCGTGCCACCCTGGAGGCGGCCCGCGCCGAGGGCCGGATGCTGGACATCCGCGTGCTCGGCCTCGCCACCATCGCCGCCGACGTCACCCCCGACCTCGCCCGCGCGGCGATCGCCTCGGTCGAGGTGCTCGGCAGCCTCCAGGCCAGCCCCGCCGTGAGGGCGGCGCTCGCCGACCGGGTGCGCTGACGCCGCCTCAACAATCCCCGACGCATCGTCTCCGGTTCAAGTCAGGACAACTCATGACCGACCATTCCACGCGCATGCGCGACCAGTTCGCCGACATGATGGAGGCGACGCGGCTCACGGGCGCGGGCCGCCTGGGCGAGGCGACCGACCTGATCCAGCGCAGCCTGCGCGACCTCGCGGCGCCCCCCGCGGACGCCTCCGAGGCCCGCCTCGCGCCGCCGACCCTCGACCTCACGGCCGAGCGCGTGGACGAGGCGCCGCGGCCGGCGCAGGCGTCGGACACGGTCTCGGCCGCGTCCGCGATCCCGGAGCGGCTGCGCGAGGCCGTCGGCGGGGTGGTGCGCGGGCTCGGGCGCGGCGTCGCGCCGGTGCTGAAGGGTCTGGGCGGCCGTGCCGTGCCCCCGATCCACGGACGCCCCGCAGGGCCGGCGCCGGGTGGCGACGGTTCCTTCGTCACGCGCGCATTCAACGGGCCCGCGGGCAGCCGCGAGTACAGGCTGTTCATCCCGAGCCGTCCGCAAACCCCCGCGGCGCTGGTGGTGATGCTGCACGGCTGCAACCAGACGCCCGACGACTTCGCCGTCGGCACCGGCATGAACCGGCTGGCCGAGCGCGACGGGCTGTTCGTCGCCTACCCGGCGCAGACCGGCCGCGCCAACCCGCAGCGGTGCTGGAACTGGTTCGAGCCCCGCGACCAGCGCCGCGACTCCGGCGAGGCCGCGATCATCGCCGGCCTCACCCGGGCCGTGATGGCCGAGCACGCGATCGACCCGGCCCGCGTCTTCATCGCCGGCCTGTCGGCGGGCGGGGCGGCGGCGGCCAACGTCGCGCGCGCCTTCCCCGACCTCTACGCCGCCGTCGGCGTCCATTCCGGGCTGGCGGCCGGGTGCGCGCGCGATGTCGGCTCCGCGCTGATGGCGATGCAGCAGGGCGCGCCCGGCGCCGCCGCGGGGGTGCCCGTCCCGACCATCGTCTTCCACGGCGAGGACGACGCGACGGTCAGCGCCCGCAACGCCGACCTCGTGCTGGCGCAGGCCGGCGCCGGGGCGCTGACGCCCGCGCGCGAGACCTTCGCGGGGGCGGGCCACGCCTTCACCCGCACGCGCTACGCCGACGCCGCGGGCCGCGTGATCCTGGAGAGCTGGCGGGTGCGCGGCGCCGGCCACGCGTGGTCCGGGGGCGACGCGGGCGGCAGCTACACCGATCCGCGCGGGCCCGACGCCTCGCGGGCGATGCTCGACTTCTTCGCCGCGCACCCGCTGCGGGCATCCTGACCG
>NZ_CAXTBY010000108.1:0-13604 GCF_964242245.1 uncultured Methylobacterium sp.
ACGCTGTTCTCCGGCATCCCGCTCGACGAGATGACCGTGTCGATGACGATGAACGGCGCGGTGCTGCCGATCCTCGCCCTCTACATCGTCGCCGCCGAGGAGCAGGGCGTGCCGCCCGAAAAGCTCGCCGGCACGATCCAGAACGACATCCTCAAGGAGTTCATGGTCCGCAACACCTACATCTACCCGCCCAAGGGCTCGATGCGGATCATCTCGGACATTTTTGCGTATACTTCGCGGAAGATGCCGAAGTTCAATTCCATTTCCATTTCCGGCTACCACATGCAGGAAGCCGGAGCCACGAACGATCTCGAACTCGCCTACACGCTCGCCGACGGCGTCGAGTACATCAAGGCGGGGCTGGCCGCGGGTCTCACCATCGACCAGTTCGCGCCGCGGCTGTCGTTCTTCTGGGCGATCTCGACGAACTTCTTCATGGAGGTCGCCAAGATGCGGGCCGCGCGCCTGATCTGGGCCAAGCTCGTGAAGGGGTTCGATCCGAAGTCGGAGAAGTCGCTGCCGCTGCGCACCCACTCGCAGACCAGCGGATGGTCGCTCACCGCGCAGGACGTGTTCAACAACGTCACCCGCACCTGCATCGAGGCGATGGCGGCGACCCAAGGCGGCACGCAGTCGCTCCACACCAACGCGCTCGACGAGGCGCTGGCCCTGCCGACGGATTTCTCCGCCCGGATCGCGCGCAACACCCAGCTCTTCCTTCAGCAGGAGAGCGGCACCACCCGCATCGTCGATCCCTGGGGCGGGTCGTACTACGTGGAGAAGCTCACCGCCGACATCGTGGCCCGCGCCTGGGAGCACCTCCGCGAGGTGGACGAACTCGGCGGCATGGCCAAGGCGATCGAGGCCGGCATCCCGAAGCTCCGGATCGAGGAGGCGGCGGCGCGCGCCCAGGCCCGGATCGATTCCGGCCGCCAGACCATCGTCGGCATCAACAAGTTCAAGCCCGACGACGAGACGAAGATCGAGTTGATGCGCGTCGACAACGGCAACGTCCGCACCCTCCAGATCGACAAGCTCAAGCGCCTGCGCTCGGAGCGGACCGAAGCGGACGTGACCGCCCGCCTCGACGCCCTAACGAAGGCGGCGGACGGGGAGGGCAACCTGCTCGAACTCGCGGTGGAAGCGGCGCGCGCCAAGGCGACGGTCGGCGAAATCTCGGATGCCTTGGAGAAGGCCTGGGGCCGGCACCGGGCCGAGATCCGTTCGATCTCGGGCGTGTACAAGCGGGAGGTGGGTGGCATGTCGCCGGCAGTCGAGACGGTCCGTCACCTCGTCGAGGCTTTTGAGGAGAGCGACGGGCGCAGGCCCCGCATCCTCGTCGCCAAGATGGGCCAGGACGGGCACGACCGCGGCCAGAAGGTGATCGCCTCGGCGTTCGCCGACCTCGGCTTCGACGTCGATATCGGGCCGCTCTTCGCCACGCCCGCGGAGGCCGCACGCCAAGCGGTGGAGAACGACGTGCACATCGTCGGCGTCTCCTCGCTCGCCGCCGGGCACCTCACGCTGGTGCCGGAGCTGAAGGCGGCGCTCGCCGAGCAGGGCCGCGAGGACGTGATGATCGTGATCGGCGGCGTGATCCCGCCGGCCGACTACGAGGCCCTGTACGCCGCCGGCGCCTCGGCGATCTTCCCGCCCGGCACAGTGATCGCAGAGGCCGCGGTCAAGCTGATCGCGGACCTGAACGCGCGGCTCGGATACGCGGCGCGGCAGGCGGCGGAGTAGTCGCCCTTAGTCCGCGGGCGTCTGCGCGGCCGGTCCCGGTACGCGCGGCGTGATCGAGCCGGTGGCCTCCGGGCCGCCGGCGCGGAGCGCGGCCTGAGCGGCGTGCTCCGCGTTCTGCCGGTCGAGCTTCTGAGCGGCCAGCAGCGCGCAGACCACGAGCAGGCCCACACCGAACACCGCCTTCGCCGTCGTCCAGATGCGCTCGATCATCCGGTCTCGTCGCACGCATCCGGTTAGCGGGATGACAACGGCGGGCCTTTTGCCGGAGGTCGGATGCGACCGCTTCGCAAGAGCAGGCGGGGAGCGTCGCCCTGCTCGCCCCGTCCTGCTTGCCCCGTCCTACTTGCCCTTCTTGCCGGCAGCCTTCACCGCCGTGCTGACCATGTCCTTCGTCGAGGGCGCGGCGGCATTGGTCTTGGTCACAACCTTCTTCGGCTTCTTCGTCTCGCGGTTTCCGCGCTTGTTCTCGGATGCCATCATTGCCTCCCACACAGGATTCGGCTCATGATGGCACGGATCGAACGAAGTCCGGCATGCAAAATACCCTTCGTCCGCCGCCGCATGATGTCGGCGTCGCCGGACTCCGGGGCGCAACCGCTCCGGCTCGGCACGAACACGGGGGGAGCACCGCGATGCCCGACGCGGCGACACCGGCGATCGATCCCGGCGTACGGATCGGCCACGTTCACCTCAAGGTCGCCGACCTCGACCGCGCACTCGGCTTCTATTGCGGGGTGCTGGGCTTCACCCTGATGCAGCGGTTCGGCGATCAGGCCGCCTTCGTCTCGGCCGGCGGCTACCACCACCACATCGGGCTGAACACCTGGGAGAGCGCGGGCGGGCGGGCGCCTGCGCCGGGAGCCACCGGCCTCTACCACCTCGCGGTGCTCTATCCGACGCGCGCGGCGCTCGCCGATGCGCTCGCGCGCCTCGACCGGGCCGGGCTCGCCCTGGACGGAGCGAGCGACCACGGCGTCAGCGAGGCCCTCTACCTGCGCGATCCCGACGGGAACGGCGTCGAGCTCTACTGGGACCGCCCGCGGGGCGACTGGCCCCGCGATGCGGACGGCGCTCTGCGGATGTTCACCCGCCGCCTCGACGTGGCCGCCCTCAGGACTGCCGGCGAGGACACCAAAAATTAAACTGCAGGTTGTAGTAATTCGCTTGCGACGATCGTGATGCCGGGATACTTTGCAATGCAAAGCATGATTCGGCCGCGGAGTGAGGCTCATGCACGACCTCGACAAGGCGTTGGCCGACATCGTCGCGATCCGTTCGCAGATCGCGCGGGACACCGCGTTCCGCGGGCTCGGTTCCGCAACCCTGGCGGCGACCGGTCTCCTGGCCCTGACGACGGCGAGCGGGCAGGCCTTGTGGCTCGGCGAGCCTACCGGCCGACCGATCCTGTTCTTCGGCCTCTGGATCGCGACGGCGCTCGCCGCCGCCGGCCTGATCGGCGTCGAGATGGTGCGGCGCTCGCGCCGCCTCCATTCGGGGCTGGCCGACGCGATGGTCTGGAACGCCATCGAAGGCTTCCTGCCCGCGGTCGGTGCCGGCGCCTGCCTCGCACTGGTGCTCGGGCGCTTCGCGCCGGACCAGATCTGGATGCTGCCCGGCCTGTGGCAGGTCCTGGTCGGCCTCGGCCTGTTCGCCTCCGCGCGCATCCTGCCCCGGGCGGTGCAGGGCGCCGGCGCGTGGTACCTGCTCGCGGGCCTCGCCGTGCTGGCGATGGGAAGCGAGTCGCACGCGCTCTCGCCCTGGCTGATGGGACTGCCCTTCGCCGTGGGGCAGGGATGGCTCGCGGTGATCATGCACGGCGCGGGAGGCCGCGATGGCGATTTCTGACCGGGCCGAGGGCCGCTTCTCCTACGACGGGCTCGACCGTGTCATCCACGAGAAGGCCCGGCTCAGCGTGCTGACCTCGCTCGCCGGCCACCCGAAGGGCCTGCCCTTCCCCGATCTCAAGCGGATGTGCGGGTTGACCGACGGCAACCTCAGCCGCCACCTCGCGGTGCTGCAGGAGGCCGATTTCGTCAGCCTGGAGAAGGGCCACGCCCACAACCGGCCGCAGACCCTGTGCCGTCTGACGCCTGCGGGCCGCACCCGGTTCCTCGACTACCTCGGCGTCCTGGAGCAGGTGGTGCGCGATGCCGCCAAGGCCGCCCGCGCTCCCGACGCCGCCCACCTGAACACCAAGCCGGCCTGAGGGCCGTCCGATACCCGTCCGCGCCGACACCCGTCCGGAGACTTTACGATGCAAAGCCAATCCCACCGCCGGCCGGGTCTGCACGCCGCGATCATCATGGACGGCAACGGGCGCTGGGCGACCCGGCGCGGCCTGCCGCGCGCCGCCGGCCACCGCACGGGCGTCGAGGCGATCCGGCGCACGGCCGAGGCCTGCCCCGACCTCGGGATCGGCACCCTGACCCTCTACGCCTTCTCCAGCGACAACTGGCAGCGGCCCGCCGACGAGGTCGGCGGCCTGATGCGGCTGCTGCGGGCGTACCTGCGCAACGAGACCGCGCGGCTTGCCCGCACCGGCACCCGCCTCAGCGTCGTCGGCCGCCGCGACCGGCTGCCCGCCGGCATCCCCGCGGCGATCGAGCGGGCCGAGGCCGCCACCGCCGCGGGCGAGAAGCTGCACCTGCGCATCGCCGTCGACTACTCCGCCCGCGACGCGATCCTGGCCGCCGCCGCGCGCCTAGCCGGCGAATCCGTCTCGCGCGAGGTGTTCGGCAAGCAGGTGACCGGCGCGATGCACGGCTCGCCCGTCGACGTCGATCTGCTGATCCGCACCGGCGGCGAGAAGCGCCTGTCCGACTTCATGCTGTGGGAGGCGGCCTACGCCGAGCTGCACTTCACCGAGCGGATGTGGCCCGACTTCGGCGAGGCGGATCTGGCCGCCGCGGTCGCCGAGTTCACCCGCCGCGACCGCCGGTTCGGGGCCCTGACGCCGCCGAAGGTTTCGGTCGCAGCCTGACCGGACTGGAAAGGTCGGGTCCCACGCGCCAGATCCGCGACAGGTTCCGCCCGTTCGAGTTCGCCGCATGCCCGACGCTGCCCCGCCCGTCCTCGACGACGCGACCCTGGCCTTCGCGGGCCGCGTCTTCCAGTACGCCCGGATGGGGCACGCGGCCGAACTCGCCGGCCTGTTCGGCCAGGGGTTGCCGGCCAACCTGCGCAACGACAAGGGCGACAGCCTGCTGATGCTCGCCGCCTACAACGGCCAAGTGGAGGCGACGCGGGTGATCCTGGAGGCCGGCGGCGATCCGGAACTCGCCAACGACCGCGGCCAGACCCCGCTCGCGGGCGCCGCGTTCAAGGGCGATGCGGCGGTCGCCACGCTGCTGCTCGCCCACGGCGCCGCGGTGGACGGGACCGGCGACGGCAGCCGCACCGCCCTGATGACCGCGGCGATGTTCGACCGCACCGAGATCGTCGCCCTGCTGCTGGCCCACGGCGCCGACCCGGATCTGCGCGATGCGGAGGGCCGGAGCGCAGCCGACATGGCGCGGGCGATGGGCGCGCAGGCCACGCCCGCCCAGCTCAACGCGGCGCCGCGGCCGGGTCCGTAATAGCCCGCGAAGTGGACGGAAGCCCGGTCCGCGCGTCCCTCTCCCCTTTAGCGGGAGAGGGTGGCCCGCGAGCCAAGTCGGGAGAGGGGAGCGCCGTATCCAGAGAACGCGCTCCCCTCTCCCGACCCCCGCTGACGCGAGGGGCCACCCTCCCTCGCTAAAGGGGGAGGGACGCGCTGTAAGGACCAAGGTCGGGAAGCGCTCTCCCGCCCCCGACGGATTTCGTCGGTTGACCCGATATGCCAAGCCTCCAGCGGCACCGCATCCGACGGCGGTCGCGGCACGCGATGCCGCTTGCGGTTGAAGCAGCGAACACGGACCAGTTGCCGTTCGACAGCCGGCGCCGGCGGCCGTAAGCCTGGCTTCAAGAAGATCTCGGGAGCGTTGCGCCATGTCGATCCCCCGCGCCCGCGTGCTCGCGGCCCTGTCGGCCTTCGTCCTCGCCGGTCCGGCCCGGGCGGCCGACGCGCCGGGCGAGTGGCCGATGTTCGGCCACGACCATTCCCACCGGAATTTCTCCGCGCTCTCGGCGATCGACCGCGGCAACGTCGCGCGCCTGCGCCCGGCCTGGGTGTTCCAGACCGGCGTGACCGGCTACTTCCAGGCGCAGCCCGTCATGGTCGACGGGACGCTCTACCTCTCGACCACCCAGAACAACGTCGCCGCGCTCGACGCCCGCACCGGCCGCGTGCTGTGGACCTACGCGCACAAGGCCCGCACCGAGAAGATCTTCGGGCCGCCCTCGAACCGCGGCGTCGCCGTCTCCGGCGGCCTCGTGTTCCAGGCGACCATGGACGGCCGGGTGATCGCGCTCGACGCCAAGTCCGGTCGCGTTGTGTGGGACACCGAGGCGGTGCGCCCGGAGGAGGGCGAGTCGGAGACCGCCTCGGGGCTGACGGCCCAGCTCGGCGGCAGGCCGGTTCAGGGATCGAGCCGGCTCGGCTTCAAGATGCCGCCGCTGGTGGCCGAGGGCCTCGTCATCGTCGGCGTCAGCGGGGCCGGCTACGGCCTCCACGTCGAGGATGAGAAGGGCGGCCTCGACGGCGGTTCGGTGGTCGGCATCGAGGGCGGATACGGCCGGCGCGGGTGGCTGGCCGCCTACGACGCGAAGACCGGCGCGGAGCGCTGGCGCTGGTACGTCACCAAGGCGGACGGCTGGGAGGGCGACTACGTCGAGCGGACCGCCGACGGCGTCCCGCTGCACCGGGACGTCGCGGCTGAGCGGGCGGCGGCCCCCGCCAACCGTGAGGCGTGGCGCGTCGGCGGCGGCTCGCTGTGGATGACGCCGGCCTTCGATGCCGATCTCGGCCTGATCTACGTCGGCACCGGCAACCCGGCGCCGCAGAATTTCGGCCTCTCGCGCCCGGGCGACAACCTCTACACCATGAGCCTCGTGGCGCTCGACGCGCGCACGGGGATTCTGCGCTGGTACTACCAGCAGGTGCCGCACGACGAGTGGGGCTACGACGTGGCGAGCCCCCCCTTCCTCCTCGACCTCAAGGGCGCGGCCGGCACGGTGAAGGCGGTAGCCTCGGCGAGCAAGACCGGATGGATCTACGTCCACGATCGCGCAACGGGGGCGCTGCTGGAGCGATCCGCCCCCCTGATCGACCAGAAGAACCTGTACGCGCCGCCGAGCGCGGGGGGCACGGTCGTGGCGCCCGGGCCGCTCGGCGCGGTGTCCTGGCCTCCGACGGCCTACGATGCGGGAAGCGGGCTCGCCTACGCGCAGGTCCGGCACGGGGGCACGACCTACACGGTCAAGACCGTGCCGGGCGGTCCCGGCCGGCCCGAGATCCGCTACACCGAGACCGGCGAGGCCAGGGGAGAGCCGAGCTTCAGCACCCTGACGGCGGTGGATCTGGCCGGAGGCGGCGCCATCGCGTGGTCGGCGCGCTCGGAGAGCCGGCTCGCGGGCGGCACCCTCGCCACGGCCGGCGGCCTCGTCTTCTCGGGCGAGGAGGACGGCCACCTCGACGCGCACGACGCCGGGACCGGCAAGATCCTGTGGCGCTTCCAGTGCGGCGCCGGCATCAGCGGGCCGGCGATCACCTACAGCCTCGACGGCCGGCAATACGTGGCGGTGGCGGCCGGCGGCTCGTCCTTTACCAAGGCCTCGGGCTTCGGCACGGGCGACGCCCTCGTGGTCTTCTCGCTTCCCGATTGAGCGCGAGGCCGGTTCTTCGGCCGCCCCCGAGCCTCGGTCACGCCAAGTCGGTCTTCGGCCGGGCCTGGAGGATCGCCGCGCGCACGAAGGGCCGCTTCAGGGCCGCGCCCACGTCGGAGCGACCCGTGAACACCCGCGCCCCCTGGTGGTTGCGCACCGCCTTGACGAGGTTCAGCCGGTGGCCGGACCGGAAGACGAACACCGGCGGCAACGGGCTGGCCATGAACGCGTCGACGGCCGCATCCACCTCCTCGTCGGCGATGCGGCGGGACGTACAGAGGTCGCCGACGGTCTGGAAATCCATCATGCGCCTCAGGTAGGGCACCGAGGCCGGATGTGTCTGCCGTGCCGCGGCCGAACCCGGGCGGGATCGCTCCGGTTCAATCCGGCGCCAGCCGGTTGCGGGTGCGCAGGCGCAGGCCGAACACCGCCATCATGAACATGCAGCAGGTGGCGTTGTTGCCGTTGTAGAGCACCGTCTCGAACGAGGCCGAGGCGAGGCCGAGGAACCACAGCCGCACGAACAGCATCGTCGCCGGATCGAGGTCGCGTCCGCCCGCGACCGCCTGGATGTCGCGCAGCGGCATCAGCATGACGGCGACGAGCGTCAGTACGAGGCCGGGCAGGCCCATCATCAGCGCGGTGTCGAGGTAGGCGTTGTGAGCGTGGTTGGCCGTGTTGACCCAGCTCAGTTGCTCGGAGCCGGCGTACATCGTCCGCTCCGTCATCCAGAACGCGCCGTAGCCCCATCCGCGCAGCGGGCGGATCAGGATGTTGTCGAGCGCGAACGCCCAGATCTCGTTGCGGCCGGTGAAGGTCGCGTCGGTCATCACCGCGCCGAGCCGGTCCTGGATCGCCGGCACCACGACCGAGCCGATCGAGACCAGCGAGAACACGACCACCGGGCCGAGCAGGAGCAGGGTTCGAGAGAGGGTCCCGCGGAACACGCGGCAGAGCGCGGTGATCGCCAGGATGACCGGCGCGAGCAGCAGCGCCGTCTTCGACCCGGCGGCGACGAGGAACCCGGCCGCCAGCAGCACGACGAGCCATCCGAGGACGCGGCTGGCCGCCGCCGCGACGTAGAGGCCGACGATGACGAGGATCACCATCGCCGCGCCGGCCTCGTTCTTGTGCGGGAAGATGCCCCGCCACAGGCCGGGATGGCTCGGATCGGAGTTCACGTCGAAGCCCGAGTGGATCGCGAGGTTCGGGACGAGCGCCACCGCGGCGTAGGAGGCGAGCAGGATCACCAGTGCGCTTCCGCCCAGCGTCAGGGCGAACTGGCGCGGCGAGCGGGCCACGACGAGGAGTCCGGCCGAGAGCATCGCCGCGATCGCCAGCAGCATCGCGCGGCGGATCGACAGGCTCGGCTCGATCGAGGCGAGCACGGTCACACCGAGCCAGCCCGCGCACAGACCGAGCGGCCACGTCGCCAGCGGACGAAGGCGCTCGGGGCCGAGGCGCCGCAGCGCCGCGGCCATCGCCAGGGCGAGGATCGCGAAGGTCGCCTGCGTCGGCGCGCTGCCGTCCTCGGACGCTTCCAGCAGGGAGCGGCTGGCGAGATCCTGGAACCAGAGGTGGTTCCACAGGACGACGAGGACGGCACCGTTCAGCAGCACGCGCATCCAGTCGGGCATGTCGCGCGCCACGGGCGCAGCGATCGCCGGCCCCCGTACCCGTCCGATCTGAGAGGCGAGGCCTGAAGCCGATGACACGAAGGTTTTCCGTCGGTGGTGCCGCCGCAGCGTAGTTCGGAACCGGTATCCGGGTCACGGCAATCGGCCGTGGCAGACCGCTTATCCGCCGGTAACCTTGCCGCCGAACGAAATCAGCGCCGACCCTGGGTCACCTGCTGCCGGGTCGTAGCCTGCGCCTTGAGGAATGCCGCCATCTCGGCGAGTTCCGGCGCCTTGGAGCGGAAGGTGACGGACAGCGCCAGCAGCGTGTCGGCGTGGTCGAGGCCCGGGTAGATCCGCTCCTGCACCGGTACGCGGGCCGCGCGCAGCCTCTCGGCCAGGCTGCGCGTGTTGCGCGGGCGCACGGTGGTGTCGTTCTCGCCCGTGGCGAGGAAGGCCGGCGGGGCGTTCGGTCCGGCGAAGCTCACGGGCTGGGTCGCGGCCGCGTCGGGCGCCTGCCCGAACACCTTGATCGTGGTGTCCTGGTCGAAGGGCAGGAAGTCGTAGGGGCCAGACAGCCCGGCCACCGCGCGGATCGCCTTCGGATCGACGCCCGCCGCCCCGAGATAGCGCGCGTCGAGCCCGAGCATCACCGCGTTGTAGGCGCCCGCCGAGTGCCCGGCGAGCACGATCCGGCGCGGGTCGCCGCCGTAGGCGGCGATGTTGTCCCGCACCCAGGCGATCGCGGCGGCGCCGTCCTCCAGGAAGCCCGGGAACGGCGCCTCCGGGTAGAGGCGGTAGTCCGGGAGCACCGTGACGAAGCCCTGCGCGGCCAGCGCCTGCCCAACGAAGGCGTAGTCGTCCTTCGACCCGCCCTGCCACGAGCCGCCGTAGAAGAACACCAGCACCGGCGTGGTCCCGGCGGCGGCCACGGGCACGTAGACGTCGAGCCGCCGACGCGGCCCTTCGCCGAACGGTGCGTCGCGCAGGGCCAGCCGACCGCCGGCATCGCGCGGGCCGATCGCGTCGAACAGCGCGAGCGGCGAGCAGGCGGTGATCCCGAAGGCGGCGAGCGCGAGGCAGGCGAGGCTGGTGAGAGCCTTGAAGACGCGTGTCATCCGAGTCCCGGTGGATTGTCCCGGGCAGATGGCGCGCCGCTCGGGGCCGTTTCATGACCAGGACCGGATGCCGTCCCGGCACCGGTCACGTCCGCAGGACGATGCAGGCGCCGCCGACGCCGCGAATCCGCCCGCACAGGGCATCCGCCGCCTGCCGGCTCTCCGCGGGGATGCGAATGCGGTAGAACGCCCGGGTGCCGCGGTTGCGCAGGCGCGTGCCGACGATCATCGGGCGCACCTCGCCGATCACGCGGGCGTAGGTCGCGCGCGTCCGCGAGAAGCTCCGGAGGGCCAGGGACTTCGAGAAGTTCCCGGCAAGCTGGATGCCCCAGGGCGCCGCCGGCCCCTCGTTGAGGTTCAACGCGAAGCGGTCGCCGCGCGACGGGATGCGCAGGGACGCGGTGACCCGCAGGCACGATTGCGACGCTTCGGGCGGCGGATCGGTCCTGGCGGGCTCCGCCGGCTTCGACGCCGGCTTGCCGTCGCCGCCCTCGACCGGGCCGATCTCGACCTGCGAAGCGCCGCCGCGCCAATCCTCGGCCGGTGCGCCGGTGATCGCGAGCACGTAGGCCCGGGTCTCCGCCGGCAGGCCGCCGCTGCCGGCGAGCCAGCCCGTGACGCGCCCCGCCCCGCCGTTGTAGGCGGCGGCGGCGAGCCCGAGGTTGCCGAACTGCCGCCTGAGGTCGGCCAGCAGGTGCGCCGCGTGCGGGATCGCCTGCTCCGGGTCGAACGGATCGGTCAGGCCGCGCTCGCGCGCCGTTCCGGGCATGAACTGCGCCACCCCTTGCGCGCCCACCGGGCTGACCACGCCGACGCGAAACGCGCTCTCCCGCCAGATCAGCCGGGTCAGGAACGGCACCGGCAGTCCGCGGTCCTTGGCCGACCCCTCGATGAGCCGGCAGAGCGCCTGCTCGACGGTCTCGGTCGCGCCCTCGGACGGTGCGGCCCGTGCGGGGGCGGCAGGCAGGGCTGCGAATGAAAGGGCGGCGAGTGACAGGATGGCGCGCGCGAGGGCGGGCGACGGGCCGTCACTGATCCGGCGCGGATGCGAACCGGGGCTCGGGCAAGGAGGGCCCGCCGCGGGGCGCGAGGCCGGAGACGTCCCGCTGCGCACCTCGCCCCGTGCCGGCATGGGAAAGGGCGCGGCGCGGCACTGCGCGAGGTCGCGCGGGCAGACGAGGGTGCGGATCACGGGCAGGTTGTAGCGTGGCGCCGCTCACGATCAATCCGCCGCCATCCCGCGTCATGGCCAAATCGCGGAGTCGCTGCCGAGCCGCCGGGCGGGCAGGTCCCAGCGCATCGCGGCACCGTCGACCGCGAGCGGCGGCCGGAGGCGCCGCGCGGCGCCCCACGCGGTCGGTTCGAGGCCGGAGGCGGCGTCGGAGCCGATATCCGGTGCGAGGTCGGCGCCGGCCTCGGCGCGACCGGCATCGAGGAGAAGCTTGGCGGTCCTTGCGAGCGACAGGCGGGCGCTCCCTGCGCGGCCAGTTTTCAAACGGTCGTGGGTGAGGTGGATCGCCGTCGCCGCGAGGATGTAGCCGGTGGCGTGGTCCAACGCCTGGACGGGGAGGGGAACCGGCCCGTCGGCGCCGCGCCAGTCCTGGCCCGCCCGCGCGATGCCGCTGCTCATCTGCACGAGGCTGTCGAAGCCGCGCCGGCCGGCCCACGGGCCGCTCCAGCCGTAGGCGTCGAGGCACACGTCGATCAGCCCGGGCGCCAGCGCGCGGCGCGCAGCGGCACCGTAGCCGAGCCGGTCGAGGGCGTCGGGACGATAGCCGTGCAGCAGGAGGTCGGCGGCGCCGAGCAGCGCCTCGAAGGTGGCGCGATCCTCGGCCCGCCTCAGGTCGAGCCGGGCGCAGCGCTTGCCCAAGGTCACGTCAGGCTCCAGGCCGGGCTCGTGCCAGTCCGGCGGATCGATCCGCAGCACCGCGGCGCCGTAGCCGGCCAGGAACCGGGTCGCCACCGGCCCGGCGAGCACCCGCGTCAGGTCGAGGACGCGCAGGCCCGCGAGCGGTCTACCGGGCTGCGGTCGCCATCCGGACGGCGTGTCCCCTCCCGCCTCGGTGAGGGCGACGAGCGGCTCGGCCGCGACGGCCATCCCTTGCGGATGCGCCAGCCATTCCGCGGCCGTGCGCATCTCAGCGGCGCAGCCGCCCTCGGCGACGATCGCCGCCTCCAGCGCCCCCTTGTCCCAGCCGGCGACCGCGGCGGCCATCCCGTCGCGGTCTCCCTGCGGCCCGAGGATGCGCTCGGCCGCCCGCCGGTGGTGCAGCGCGTTGGTGTGGAGCCGGATCCAGCCGTCCCGCGTCCGGTAATCGCCCGCGACCGGGTCCCACGGGGCCGGCAGCCCCCAGCCGACCGGACGGATCGACGCGCCGAACCAGAGCGAGGCGAGGCGCCGGTCGACCGTGACGGTCGGCGGCGTGCCGGAGCCCGCGCCGACGAGACGGGCCAGCGCCAGCCCCGCGGCGGCGATCGAGCCGGCGGCGAAGTCCGTCACCGGGAACGCCGAGGGCAGTCCGCCGAGGCCGGTGAAGACCGCGATCCCGGCGTCCGCGTCGCCGAGCGCCGCCGAGATCGCGCGCGAGAAAGCCTCGGCCGTCGCCGCCATTACCAGTGATCCCTTGCCGCGATCCCTTGCCGCGATCCCTCGCCGTCCGTCCTACGGGTCGGCGGTTCGCCGTCCGGGCCCGCGCGCGCTATAGAGGGCTGGCGCCCCCGACACCCGATGAACGCGATTGATGCCCGAGCCGCTGCTCTCCGTCGAGGATCTCTCCGTCGCCTTCCGCTCCCGCGAGGGCGAAAGCCTCGCCGTCGACCGGATCGGATTCGCGATCGCGCCCGGCGAGACCCTGGCGCTCGTTGGCGAATCCGGCTCGGGCAAGTCCGTCACCGCGCTCTCGATCCTGCGGCTCCTCGACGGCGCGGCGCATCATCCGAGCGGGCGCATCGTGTTCAAGGGGCGCGACCTCCTCGCCCTGCCCGAGCGCGCGATGCGGTCCGTGCGCGGCGCCGACATCACCATGGTGTTCCAGGAGCCGATGACCTCGCTCAACCCGCTCCACACGATCGAGCGGCAGATCGGCGAGGTTTTGGGGTTGCACCGCGGCCTCTCCGGCAGGAAAGCCCGCGCGCGCATCCTCGAACTGCTCGAACTCGTCGGGCTGCGCGACGCCGCCCGCCGCATGGGCGCCTATCCGCACGAGCTGTCCGGCGGGCAGCGGCAGCGGGTGATGATCGCGATGGCGCTGGCCTGCGAGCCGGACCTGCTCGTCGCCGACGAGCCGACGACGGCCCTCGACGTGACCGTGCAGGCGCAGATCCTCTCGCTGCTGGCCGACCTGCAGAAGCGGCTCGGCATGGCGATGCTGTTCATCACCCACGA